>JAFSYZ010000016.1 GCA_017455785.1 Candidatus Methanomethylophilaceae archaeon | reverse complement strand
GAACAGGCCCTTAAGGGCCTGTCGTTTAGAATCATTCTTTGCCCTTGGAAGCGATCTCGGCGAGTACATTCTTGATGAACTCTTCCGTCTTGACCGCACCAAGATCGCCCTTGTCCCTGGATCTTACAGCGACGATGGTGCCATCTTCGCTCTCCTTCTCTCCGAGCACGAGCATGTACGGGACCTTCTCTAATTGTGCCTCACGGATCTTGTATCCGATCTTCTCGTCACGGTTGTCGATCTCGCATCTGATGCCTGCGGCCTTGAGGTCATCCAATACCTTGGATGCGTACGGGCGTGATTTCTCAGACACTGACAGAACCTTCACCTGTACAGGTGCCAGCCATGCGGGGAACTTTCCTGCGTAGTGCTCTATGAGGATTCCGATGAACCTCTCGATGGAACCGAACACCACACGGTGTATCATGATTGGTCTGTGCTTCTCCCCGTCCGCACCGATATAGTGGATGTCGAACCTCTGGGGCATCTGGAAGTCCAGCTGGATCGTACCGCACTGCCATGTCCTTCCGATCGAATCCTCCAGATGGAAGTCGATCTTGGGGCCGTAGAACGCACCGTCACCTTCGTTGACGACGTAGTCGAGACCGAGTTCTTCCAATGCGGACCTGAGTCCGTTGGTAGCGGCCTCCCATTCCTCGTCCGTACCCATGCTGTCCTCGGGACGTGTGGACAGTTCCACATGGTACTTGAAACCGAACAGTGAGTATACCTCGTTGATTATCCTTACAACACCTTTGATCTCCTGTGTGATCTGCTCAGGTGTCATGAATATGTGTGCATCATCCTGTGTGAAGCATCTGACCCTCATCAGACCGTGGAGGGTACCGGAACGCTCATGTCTGTGGACAATACCCAGCTCTCCCAGTTTAAGGGGGAGGTCCTTGTACGAGTGAGGTGCGGATTTGTATGTGAGCACGCCTCCGGGGCAGTTCATCGGTTTGATGCAGAAGTCCTCTTCCTCGATGGTCGTGGTGTACATGTTGTCCTTGTAGTGGTCCCAGTGTCCCGACTGTTCCCAGAGCTGCTTCCTCATTATCAGGGGTGTGGATATCTCGTAGTATCCCTCCCGCTGGTGGATACCTCTCCAATAGTCGATCAGTGTGTTCTTCAGCACCATCCCCTTGGGCAGGAAGAACGGGAATCCTGGTCCCTCGTCGATGATCATGAAAAGACCCAGCTCCTTACCGAGCCTCCTGTGGTCCCTCTTCTTGATCTCCTCGAGCATCTTCAGGTAGTCGTCCAAGGACTCCTTGTCCTGGAAGGCCGTACCGTAGATACGTGTGAGCATCTTGTTCTTCTCGTTACCGCGCCAGTATGCTCCGGCTATCGAGGTGAGCTTGAATGCCTTGACCGCCTTGGTGTACAATGCGTGTGGCCCTGCACAGAGATCGACGAACTCACCCTGTTTGTAGAAGCTGATCGCGGCATCCTCCGGGAGGTCCTCTATCAGCTCGACCTTGTAGATCTCGCCCCTTCCCTTCATGTACTCAATCGCTTCTGCCCTCGGGAGGGTGTAGGTCTCGATCTTCAGGTTCTCCTTTACGATCTTCTTCATCTCGGCCTCGATCTTCTCGAGGTCCTCAGGAACGAATCCACCCTCTTTATCGAGGTCGTAGTAGAATCCGTCATCGATCGCCGGACCGATGGCGAGTTTCGTTCCCGGATACAGTCTCAATACAGCCTGCGCCAAAATGTGTGACGCTGTGTGCCTGATGACGGGCAGTTCATCGTCCGTCTCCCTGACACTTCCATCATTGTACAATGCTTTCATTCAGAATCATCCCTTTACAAACGGGTTCCATATTGTTCCGCCCATCTGTGAGGTCGTATTAATAGTTGGTCTCTCGCCTTATATACTGCAAAATCAAGTGTATTTCAATTAATTTAGCCACTACCTTTATTAATAACATAAGAGCATGCTTTATAAGCAGAAGGGTGCAGTGGGATGTCCTCGAAAGTCGATATTAACGATAAGAAATACTACATAAACAGGGAACTGTCATGGCTCGAATTCAACCAGAGATGCCTTGATGAGGCCAACAACAACGACAATCCGTTGTTGGAGAGGGTGAAGTTCCTTGCCATATGTTACAACAATCTCAACGAGTTCCT
>JAFSYZ010000015.1 GCA_017455785.1 Candidatus Methanomethylophilaceae archaeon | reverse complement strand
TTGAAGACCGCGTCTCCCTTGCCGTTCTTAGGTTCGATTATTCTCACCTCCGAACGATAGTCAAGGTCGGTCCGATCACTCCGGGGAAGTCCGTCGCGATCGGACTTCATCCCTTGCGATTGAATAAAAATCGGATGGGGATTTAATGGGAGTATACTACAGTTAGTGGTTAGTTTGTTTGACAAAAAAGGTCTTGTTGACGCCAATCTGATCAAAATCGGTGAAGTATAAATGTGATGATGATTATTGATAATCATAACCTAGAGATCTCCCCCGAAGGGGAGTAATGGGTTTCCCTCAGGTCAAAAGCCTGAGGAGCTCGATTATAAACCGGGCTATCTCTAGGGCAAGGGAGAGTTGATTGAAGACCGCGTCTCCCTTGCCGTTCTTAGGTTCGATTATTCTCACCTCCGAACGATAGTCAAGGTCGGTCCGATCACTCCGGGGAAGTCCGTCGCGATCGGACTTCATCCCTTGCGACTGAATAAAAATCGGATGGGGATTTAATCGGAGTATACTACGGTTAGTATAACTCTGAGTTTCGTTGTTCCTATGTCTTATTTACTGATTCAACATACCGTCAGGTATGGGAGGCGCTCAGCAGGTATTCGAGGAATTATCGACATTGAGAATGAGACTGCGTGAGCGCGACACGGTCAACGGAAAGGAGCCGAAGATCTGTACCGATGAGAATCTCATGGAGATGGCGGAACGCCTTCCGTCCAGGCCTGAGGACTTGTTATTGATAAAGGGACTGGGTGAGGCGTTCGTAAGGAATTACGGCGAAGATTTCCTCGCGGTAACCAGAAGATACAAATGGAACGCGTCCAAGAGCGTCGGGATGGATCGTGCGGTCTCCGATGCCCTGAAGGACATGGAGAGGAAGCTCATCAATGTCAGCAAGGGGAACCCGTTGCTGTGCAGCATGCGTACGGTCAGGAGCAGGACCGTGGACATGATGTCGTTGACGGACGATCCGTTGGGACTGGTCTTCGCAGAGAAGGACATCAAGGTGTGCCAGACTGACGATCCCAAGGTCTATGAGAGGGTCAATCTCATTGCAAGGGAGGTATTGAGGGACCGCAGGGAGAGAGGTTCCGACGATCTATATGTCGCATATCCTTTCGTTGTTGGATATATAGCGGAGGACTTCCCGATACGTGCACCTCTGGCTCTGTATCCGGTACGTATGACGAAGGTACGCGGTTCGATCACATTGACATACGATGATTCCAGGGACGCACTGTATAACAACGCTCTGGTCCTGGCGTCGATGAAGTACTCCGGCAGGGGAGGTCATCTTCCCGACCCGGTGTTGGACGACATCAGGGATGATATCGGTGTCATCATCGGATTCTATTCACAGAACGGTCTTGATATTTCAGATGATCAGGGGGTTCTTGGAAGATTCAAGGAATACGGTGTGAACGACCCGATACCCCAATACGATGGTCTGAAGGTAGAGAGGTGTGCACTCTTAGGTAAGTTCCCGCTGTACTCAAATTCGATTCAGAGGGACCTGGAATCACTCGCTTCCAAGGAAGAGATCAACGGTGTCCTGAAGGACATCATAACCGGCAGAGAAGGGAAGGATATCACAGATGACGGGATCCCGGTGCTGGAGAAGGATATCACTTATGTCAATCCGATCAACAGCTCGCAGGAGAAGGTCATCGAGGCGTTGCATCACAATGACGCTTTAGTGGTACAGGGGCCTCCGGGTACAGGTAAGTCTCAGGTCATAACCGCCGTCATAACAACGGCCCTGAACGAGGGCAGAACGGTACTGATGGTGTCGGAGAAGAAGACCGCATTGGATGTGGTATATTCACGTCTGGGTCATCTGTCCGCATATGCGATGATGGTCGACGATGTCACCGATAAGGATATGTTCTACGATCAGCTGAGAAGGATGCTGGAGATGGACATATCCTACACTGAACCCAAGGATATCGATGATATCTCGAGGGAGATAGAATCACATCTTTCAGAGCTAACACGTATAGCCGACGGGATGTACAGGCCGGACAGGTTCGGTGTGGAACCCTATCTTCTATATTCTTTGGTGAAGAAGGTCGACCTGAACGATCCCGAGGAGTACAGGAGATATATGCTGCTGAAGGACAATATCTCGTCATCACTGATGAGTGTGAGTTATCCCGATCTGGTCATGGCATATGAGCGTTTCAAGGAGCGCGGGACCATCTCCGACATGCGCACCTACTACCAATGTCTGGAATCCTATCCGTGGATGGCATACATGAGGCGTGACCTCTCACCCGTGGAGATAAGGTCCCTCAGGTCGGAACTGAGGGAGCTTTCGAAGGAGTACAGGGAGGCGAGTTCCAAGGGATTCCTCAGCAGACTCTTCGGGAAGGGTCAGATAACGAGGCGTGCGACCGCCCTCATGAGCAGATATTTCACCGTTTTCAATGAAAAGTACATCGAACAGATGGTCAACGACCCCGAGGGTGTGGCGGAATCGCTCACATCCTATGATGATTACAACGAGAGGTTGGCATCCTACGAACGCTTGCCGAGATTACAGAGGATGTACGGTGAGAACCTGATATCGGTGAACACCAAGATGCCTTCGAGTTACGAGATGAGCAACGATGAGCTGTTCGCGTTCATCATGATGGACCATCTACGCAGGTTCGAGGAGGAGAACTCCGATATACTGCAGAAGATAGATGATTTCGAGGACATCAGGAACGATGTCGATTCGCTGATAGCGAGGAAGCGTGACGTATCGATAGGACGCCTCGATTCCATACTCCGCTATGAGATGCGCCATCTGACAGGGTCGAAGATGGTGGACGAGATCTCACGTATCGCCAACAGCAAACGCAGATGGTCGGTGAACAAGTTCTTGAACAGGTTCGGTTCGGATATTTTCAGATCGGTACGCGTCTGGATGATGACACCCGATGCGGTATCCGAACTGCTGCCGCTGGAGATGGGGCTGTTCGATCTGGTGGTCTTCGACGAGGCATCGCAGATGTACGTGGAGAAGGGCATGCCGTCCATATACAGGGGGAAGAAGGTAGTCGTCGCAGGGGATCATATGCAACTGAGACCCTCCAGTCTGGGTTCGGGAAGGGTCAGCTTCGAAGATGACACGGTGGATGAGGACAGTCTTCTGGACCTTGCACGCAGGAGATATGATTCGGTTCTTCTGAACTTCCACTACCGTTCGAGATATGAGGAACTGATAGCCTTCTCCAACTACGCGTTCTACGGCGGGAGACTGTACGTGTCACCGAATGTGGACGTCCCCCGTATGCCCCCTATCGAGACACATCTGATGGAAGGTGCCAGATGGGAGGGTAAGACCAACCGTACGGAGGCGGAGTACATCGTCGGACTGCTGAAGGATATACTTGAACAGAAGGATGAGGATGATTCAGTAGGTCTGATAACATTCAACATACCGCAGAGGGACCTGATCTACGACCTCATCGAGGAGGAATGTTCTAAGGACGATAACTTCGACAGGTTGATAACGAAGGAGATGTCCCGTGAGCGTAA
>JAFSYZ010000115.1 GCA_017455785.1 Candidatus Methanomethylophilaceae archaeon | reverse complement strand
TCGGTCAGCTCAGCCTCGGTGAAGTAATGGTACATTATCCCGTTACCGCGAAGGACTGTGGAATCGTCCAGACGTGTTCCCTTCATGGACCTCATATCGTCCTTGGAGAACACCTTCACCAACAGAAAAGACCCTGATTTTAGCACGCGGTGGATCTCCGATACCGCCATCCTCAGCTCATCCTCATCCAGATGTTCGATGACATGGAAGGCCAATGCACCGTCGAACTCCCCGTCCTCGAATGGCATATCGGTCACACTGGCACATACATATTCTATGCTATCTTCAGGGGTGCAGTTGTCTATCGCCGACTGTGAGAAATCTATAGCTACGACTGTCATCCCTTCCTCCTTCAGGGCGATGGATGTCTTACCGTTGCCGCAGCCTATCTCCAGGATGTGTGCGCCCTTTTCAAAAGGATGGCCGGAGATGTCGGAGACACCTCTCCACACCCTTCCGTTGCTGGAATAGAAATAATCCCATGCCTCACGCTGCCCTTCCATCTGAAATCACACTTCACCTGAGCTGGATGTACGATATATCCCTCTCACCTCTTATATACCTGCCAGATGCTTCAAGTGACCATGGGAGAACAAGAGGAAGTTATCGCCAAATTGATGAAGATCCCGTCTGTTAGTGAGAAGTGCTGTCTGGGGATGTACCTCCTGGGCATCAGGGAGATCGATGACCTCAAAGGGAAGGATCCCGATGAGATGTACGAAGCACTCACCAACAGGAAGGATTTCTACGCCGAACCCTGTATGCAGAAGATGCTGAAGATAGCCGTCGGAATGGTCAACAAGGGCGCTGTCAAGAGCTGAAGTTCTTCTTCAGCTTCGATAGCCAGTCGAAGAACATGGCTATCATGCGCTCCGAGAGCACGATGTAGGTATTCAAAGGACCTTTCATCATCCTTCCGGGGCGCATGGATATCTCGATATCGGATATCCTGAACTTACCCTGTCTGTCAGCGATGGAATTGTTATGCGCCGCCAGATTCCTTATCATCAGAAGAAGGTCCCATTCATCGAACACACTCTTCTCGATGTATCCCATCTCCAATCCACTCAGCAAAATGTTCCTCATGTAGAGATGACTGGTCCTCTTCAAGGCGGCCTCCTTCAATCCCGATGATGTGTGGAATTTGAGTGAATCCTTCATCGTCTTCTCTATCATCGATACGACATCTATGAAGAGGTCCTTGGTGATCATTATCACCCTCTCTGTGAGCTCAGCAGAAACATCCTGGTCGACATCAGGGAAGTTCTCACTGCTCCAGACTCTCTCGTACATGACCATGATCTCCTCGGTGAGCTTGACACGGTTATGGATGTTCCAAAAGCACATCGCCCTGAGATCGTTACCTGGGTTCGCGATCTGCTTCTCGACATCCTTGGCATAACTCATACATGAGTCACGTAACATGCTGAGATCGTTGGCGATAGTCATCGACACGGGACCGTTATCCGTTTTAATAAACTTGCTATGTGGTTCGATAATCGAATCAAATCATGGTTATTTCGGATTCTAACCGCTGATTACGTCAAAATCTATGATAGCAATTAAATAGAATCCACAAATCCATCATCCTGGAGGTCTGATTATGTATTGGGACCCAAAAATGGAATGTATGCCGAAAGAAGAACTGAAGAAGATGCAGTATGAGAGCATTAAGAAACTTGTGAACAACCTTTACGAGTTCAACCAGTTCTACCATGACAGAATGAAAGCAGCAAACATCCATCCCAGTGACATCAAGTCGCTGTCGGATGTGTCCAAATTGCCGTTCATGTACAAACAGGACCTCAGGGACAACTATCCTACAAAGATGTTCACAGTACCGAACGAGAAGGTCGTCAGGTACCACGTATCATCAGGTACCACAGGTAAGCCCACGTTGGTCGGTTACACCCGCGGCGATCTGGACTACTGGTCGGAGGCGTTGGCGAGGTCGATGACATCCATCGGCATGAACAGCAGTGATACCCTCCAGGTGTCATATGGTTATGGATTGTTCACAGGCGGTCTCGGGGCACACTACGGAGGAGAAAGGATCGGAGCGACCGTATTGCCTTCCGGTACTGGAGGTACCGAGAGGCAGATCGAGCTAATGGTCGATCTCGGCGTAACAGCGATCGCATGCACACCTTCGTATCTCATCCACATCGGAGAGGTTGCGAAGAAGATGGGAGTGGACATCCGCAGGGACACAAAGCTCAAGAGGGCCCTTGTCGGAGCCGAGCCCTGGACTGAGAGCATGAGACAGCATATCGAGGAGGATATGGGAATCAAGGCCTACGACATCTACGGTACGTCCGAGATGGCCGGACCAATGTTCACCGAGTGTGAGGAGAGGAACGGCATCCACATGCAGTCCGATATCGTGTACGTGGAGATCATAGATCCGGAGACAGGCGAGGTCCTGGAACCCGGACAGAAGGGTGAGATGGTCGTCACCATGCTGAAGAAGGAGGCATTCCCGCTCGTCAGGTACAGGATCAAGGATATCACCTCGATCATCGATGAGGACTGTCCGTGCGGAAGGACATCGCCTAGGATCAAGAGGATCACAGGAAGGTCCGATGACATGCTCATCATCCGCGGTATCAACGTGTTCCCCTCACAGGTAGAGTACACGCTCATGCAGATCCCGCAGGTAGGTAACCAGTACATGATCATCGTCGAGAGGGAGGGTTCACTTGACAAGATGACCGTTCAGGTCGAGATCAAGGAGGAATCATTCAGCGATAAGCTGGATGACATGATCAAACTCCAGAAGTACATCGAGTACGAGATGAAGAAATACCTCAACATAGCGGTCAACATAGAACTTAAAAATCCAGGAGAACTTCCGAGATTCGAAGGAAAGGCCAAGAGGGTCATAGACAAGAGGGTGATGTGATGACAGACGACGTTTTCATTCAGCTATCCATTTTCGTTAACAATGAGCCGGGCAGCCTGGCATCCATGGCCAAGACGCTCAAGGAATGCGATATCAATCTGAAGGCTTTCAACATCGCCGAATCCTCGGGATTCGGTGTCTTCAGGGCGATCGTAGACGATCCTGAAGAGGCTTACGAGAAACTCAAAGCGAGGAACCTGATCGTCAGGAAGACAGAGCTCATCGCGGTCGCAGTGAACGATGCCCCGGGAGGACTGTTCTCCGCTGCGAAGGTACTCGGTGATGCGGGCATCAACATCGAATACGGTTATGCCCACAAGAACAAGACCGAACCTTTGATATTCCTTAGGGTGGATGACCCCGTGGCAGCCGTCGAGGCCTTCAAGAAGGCTGGCATGAAGACGGTCACCGCCAAGGAACTGTAATACCATGGGAAATCTTAACGTCGTAGTAGCAGGGAGCAACAATTTCGCAGCCGATGTAGGTAAGAAAGGTACCGTAACCGACATGACCTTCTTCGAGATCAAGAAGGGGAACGATTCGGTGACACTCATAGAACCTACCAAGTACCCTGAGAAACTGTCCTCCCTGTTCTACGCCGTATCCATGGCAGAATATGCTATTCTCGTTGTCGAGAAGATCGACAGCTTCCTGGGAGAGACGATCGTCATGATCGACTCCCTGGGCATAGACAAGGGATGGATAGTCCTCAGGAACTACATCCAGCCAGAACAATTGAAGCCGTTGTTGGCAGGCACATCGTTGGAGAACTATCAGCCCTTGGAGGATGATGCGATCAACACCAGGGAGATGCTCATTGACCTGGCCTGCAACACCAAGAAGACCGCAGGTGACGGAACATGCGGCTCATGCCCGATAGACAGCCACTTCAACGTCAAAGGAGTGGGGACGGTCGTCCTCGGTTCCGTAATAGACGGTTACTTCAAGGTGCACGACAAAATGCAGATTCTTCCCATCAAGAGGGAAGTGATACTGAAATCCATCCAGAAGCACGATGTGGATGCACAGGACGGTATCAAAGGGGATCACGTAGGTCTTGCGCTTAGAGGTATCGAATCCGATGAGTTGGACAGGGGTTACGTCGCTACCACCGATCCGTCGGTGAAGATGACCAACAAGGTGGATGTCAAGGCATCATTGGTAAGATTCTGGCCCAATCCGATCAAGGAGGGCATGGTCATGCATATCGGACACTGGATGCAGATGGTTCCGTGCCGTGTCACATCCGTCTCCGACGAAGACGACTTCAGATCACCGAAGTTATCATTGGAACTGGAGACCAACATTATACACAAACCTGGTGACAAGGCATTGATGATGTACCTCGAGGGCGGAAAGCTGAGAGTGGTCGGCTCGTTCACCCTTGAATGATTCAGTACCTGCAGTTCTCCTTGCAGTATTGATGCATCCTCGGATACTCGTAGCACGAGGCTATGACTATACAGGTCAACGGTATCAGCAGTGCGTACTGACCGATAACGTAGGAGAAGAAAGGCAACAGAAACAGAAGGCCGGTCGCTGCTTTACTCCATTTCGTGTGGAATGTGACATATTCTCCCGTAACGACACCGATCACAATCTGAGGGATCAGACGGAAGACGGCCACAACCGCTGATAAAATAAGGAGCCAGAGATCCGGTTTCATCCACGGTACGATCAGGAAGAGGATGGCGAATACGAATACCAGGTCACCGATGCTGTCCAATCTCTTCCCTAGTTCCGATGTGGTGCCGGTACGTCTGGCGAGATTGCCGTCAAGTATGTCCGTCACGAATGCCACGACATAAATGATTATGAACGGGATGCACATTGGTTCTATGAAAAACAATGACAGCGACAGGATTATCCTGCTCACTGAGATGATGTTCGGCACATTCCTGTTCATGCTGGCATAATTGATTTAGAGTCTAAAAAACTCTCCTTCCCATTCCTAGAATAGTATATATGTAATCTTACAATACACCAACTGCCGTGATATGGCTTAGCATGACACGGACCGGTGAAACATATGGCCTTTTGGAACGAGAAGATAGAAACGATGCCTGAGAATGAACTCAAAGCCATGCAGCTCAAGCTGCTTCAGGAGCTTGTGAAGAACACATACAGGGATTCGGAGTTCTACCGCAAGAAGATGGACGAACTCGGTGTCAAACCGGAGGATATCAAGACACTCGATGACATCAAGAAACTTCCGTTCATGAAGAAGACAGACCTGAGGGACAACTATCCCGACAAGCTGTTCGTCAGACCATATGATGAATTGGTGAGGATACATGTCTCATCCGGTACCACCGGTAAACCCACCGTGGTGGGATACACCAAGAATGATCTGGAGAACTGGGCCGAGTCATTGGACAGAGGAATGGTTTCCTTCGGGATGACCAAGGCTGATATGCTACAGAACGCCCACGGATACGGACTATTCACCGGAGGTATCGGGGTACATGATGCAGCCACGAGGATGGGTGTTACAGTACTTCCGATAAGTACAGGGAACACAAACAGGCAGATCGAACTGATGTGCGACCTTCCAGTTACCGCGATAGCGGGAACGCCCTCATACCTCTTCCACATCGCTGACGTATGTGAAGAGAAGGGGGTCGATATCCGTAAGGATACAAAACTGAGGAAGGCCATCGCAGGCGGTGAGCCGTGGTCCGAGAGCATGAGGGTCAAGCTCCAGAACAGGACAGGCATCCGTGTCCACAACTGCTACGGTGCAAGTGAGTTCTACGGTCCAATGTTCCTCGAATGCTCCGAACAGTGCGGTGTGCACATCTGGGCCGACCTCTGTCTCATGGAGATCCTTGACGATAACGGCAACCCGGTCCCCGACGGACAGAAAGGAAACGTCGTCGTAACAATGCTGAAGAAGGAGGCCTTCCCTCTCATAAGGTACAGGATAGGCGACATCTCCAGCATCACATGGGAGAAGTGCAAGTGCGGCAGAACGCACCCGAGGTTGGACAGGATCAGCGGACGTGCCGACGATATGCTTGTCGTGAAAGGAATCAATGTTTTCCCGTCACAGATCGAGGCCGTCATAGGTGAGATGCCATTCCTGAGCCCATTCTACAGGATAACATTGGACAACAAGAACTACTCCGACCATATGTTGGTAGAGGTGGAACTGAACGAGAGCAACATAACCGATGATGCCAATGAACTCGCCAAGATGTCCAAGATGTTGGACATCAGGCTGAAGGAAGTGCTGAATATCAAGGCCGATGTCAAACTCGTAATCCCCAAGACCCTTGAGAGATTCGAAGGCAAATCCAAACATGTCGTGGACAACAGGTCCTACGAATGAGGATATATCGTCCCCTTTAAGAAGAGGGGACACATCCTATTATTTTACTATTTATCATATTTCAATGGATATCATCTAGGATGACTGGCACATTTTTAATCCGCTGGTATTAAGAAAAGGAAAGGTCGGGATGGCCGATATACGGCCGATCCCATTCATGCCTGAGCTTCAGCAACAGGCTCTGTCTCGGTTGTTGATTTCGCTCTGTAGTACAGAACAGAGATCACCATCGCAAGTATCGATACAGGCAATGCCACCACAAGGGCATCAACGAAGGATACCGATGATCCTATGAAGAGCACCTTCTGCCCTGTTATAAGGTTGCAGATGGGCAGGAATATAGATGTTCCAGCATTGATGAACAATGCCCAGAACAGGTATGTCAGCGTTCCTGTTACTATACTGATATGAGCGGCCTTCTTGATCGGGTTCTTAGCATACAGACCGTAGATGTAGGTCGGCAGCAATGCCGCTGCTGTGATACCCATGAACACCGATGTGGCCTTGGCGATAATATCCGACGGCATCAAGTAACAGTAGATGACGACCAGTATCATCATGATCACGGTGAACACACGGCTGTACCACAGGGATGACTTCTTCAGCTCCTCCTTGTGCTTCCTCTCCTTGTAGGATTCGTACAGATCATAACCTCTGGCAACACCTATGGTGTGCATCAGACCGCTGATGGTCGATATCGATGCACAGATGAGCGATACAAGGAATAGTGAAACAAAGACGTCCCCAAAGGTTATGTTCCTGAATACCTCAACAATGAACGTCGGTATGATGAAATCCACTCCGTTGGTGACATATGTCACAGCATTCACACCGTACTCGTTGTAGAAGTACAGGTTACAAAGGGTTCCGCAGGTGTATGCCGCTCCGACGATGACGAAGATGAATATCGAACCGATGATCATCGAACGGTTGAGTGTCTTCTCGTCCTTGGCGGACATGAACCTGACTACCAGCTGGGGCTGTGTGAGGGCACCGATACCTACTCCAAGAAGGAATGTGGTCACGACAGTCAGCCATTCATCGGAACCCAATTCCGCGAACATCGTCCATCCGTTGGCCCCCGGAAGGACCCCGGTCTGTTCCAATGCTCCTGATACCTTGAGATCTGTGAGCTGCTGGAACCCGTCAAGACCTACACTGTACATGGTGACGATGAAGATGACGACCATTCCAACGAACATGATGACAGCCTGGAAAGCATCGTTGTACATGACAGCGATGACTCCTCCGTAGACAACATAGACCGCAACGATCACCGAAAGGATCAGAAGCATCACGTTGTAGTCCAATCCAGTGATAACGGCGAGGGAGTTCACACCTCCTTTCAGAACAGCCGCACAGTATATCGGCATCATGATTATGATTAAAAGGGCGGTAAAAAGACGGATGCCCCTGGATTTGTATATCTTTCCAAGAAGATCGGCGAATGTCAGTGCACCGAGTTTCTTTCCCAGTCTGCGTGTCGGCCTTCCGAAAACAATGAAGGCGACTATCAGACCCACGGACATGTTCAGGAAACAGAGCCACATCAACGTGGTACCGTGAACCGCCGCCTGTCCGCCGAATCCTATGACGGCGGAAGCACTGAGGAATGTCGCTCCATACGAGAGGGCGATGATGACGGAATTGGTCTTCTTACGCCCAAGAAGATATGAATCGTTATCCTGGGTATTCTTATGTCCATACCATCCGAGTAACAACGTTATGACTATGAAGATGATAGCCATCGTGATGAACACGGTGAGATCTACACCTTCATTCGCCATCTTCTTCCACATCCTTCTTCTTAAAACTCCAAATGGCACAGAACACCACGCAGGCCACACAGCCTACGTAGGACATCCATATCCATGGATCGGGTATTCCCAGAAATGACATTGATATTCACCTTGTATCGTGCTATGATATAGCACGGACTTCCTCTATGTGTTATGTTGTATATAATACCGTGTCACACTTTGACATGCGGACAAGGTTATATCCTAGTTATCCGCTGATAATATTATGAAATGGATGCTCCCAGCAGTGGCTCTGGCATGCGTTGTCGCAGTGTCATTGGTCGTTATCCTGTCACCTGCAGGTGACGTCCCATCAGGAGAAGCTGACATGGAAAAGAAGACATCCTACGTGAACGACGCATACGTCATCGAACTGGATTCCAATCCCACCACCGGTTACGACTGGGCGATCATCTCAGCGGAGGGGTTGAACGTACAGAAGGATTACAAAGCTAAACAGACGGATCCGATGATCTGTGGTGCAGGAGGTATAGCTATTTTCACAGTTACGGCCGATTCCCCAGGTACGTACAAACTCGTACTGAGCTATGAGAGGTCCTTCCAAAAGGATTCGTCCATCAGGACGGAGACGTTCGATATAGAATTCAAATGAAATAGTTGGATGTGCCCCTAGGGGCACTCTGATCAGAGAAGAGTTCACTTCTTGAGCTTCTTGTTGATCTTCTCGAGTTCTCTCTTGGCCTCTTTATCGCCTGCGTCGGCCCTGGCCTGGAGTTCTGCAGCCTCCTTCTTCAGCTGCTGTTCCTTCTTCGTCTTATCCTTCTTTGACATCGCCATTGTATCTAGCTTCTGACCTTAAGGTCGGTTGATGATTCGTAAAGGTTGTATGATAAGCTTTCGGCCCATGAGATCCGAAGACACTAACCACTAACTGTAGCATACTCCCATTAAATCCCCATCAGTTTCTCATTCATCTGCAAGGGATGAAGTCCGATCGCGACGGACTTCTCCGTAGTGATCGGGCCGACCTTGACTCAACGTTCGGAGGTGAGAATAATCGATCCTAAGAACGGCAAGGG
>JAFSYZ010000014.1 GCA_017455785.1 Candidatus Methanomethylophilaceae archaeon | reverse complement strand
TGTGCGCTTCTATCAGGTCGTTACCTATCTCGTACCTCTTCTTCAGTTTCTTCCCTTTGTCGAGATCTGCCTGCAGGCTGACCGCTTCGCGGTACAGCCTGTCGGCCTTCTTCTTCCTTGCCGCCATATTGGGATCGTACAGCTCCCGGCTGAAGAAGTAGTAGTTCACTCTTGAAGGGAACTTCTTCTTCAGACAGTACTCCCCTCTTTCCCTGTCCACACATTCCCACGTGTCCTCGGAGAATGTCCGGAAAAGCTTGTCATCGGACTTGTTCAGCTTCTTCCTGGTCAGGAAATTGTTACCATCCAGAACGATCCGATCAAGCACATCCTTGCAGTTGGCCCCCGCATCGAATATCATATTGGTATCTTTCCTGAGGTCATCCTTCACCTGGGCATAGGATTGCACCATATGCTTGGAATCATGGGTGTTCCCCGGCATTACAGTAAGACCTATGGGGATGCACAGGGGCTTCGCCGCCTGTGCAATACCGATGGTCATCTGGCACTCCTCCGGATGTCCATCCTTGGAATGCCCCCTCATTGCCAATTGGGGCTTGTATCCGAAATACACCAGGGATGTCCAATCGAAGATAACATCCGACATCTGCTGACCGTACTCGGAAAGGATGCGCTGCCTGAAGGCAGCGACTATCCTTTCCCTGTTCTGCCCCAATCTCTCCACAGCACGGTACAACGTCTTCACATTGAATTCATCAAGACGGAACCGGTCTCTTATGCCGGTTCCATGATGAATTCATGTGCCTTGAATATGCTGATGTTATCACCGAGCTTGTACGCCCCATCAACTCTGCAAGTTTGGAAAGATCGATACCTTTGGTCTTCAGATCGGAAATGACCCTGTCCAACCCGTATTTCCTGAAGAATGCCTCAGAAAGAAGTACATTCCCAATCGCAATCGATTATCGTGGCAATTATCACAAATAAGATAATATATTGAATTAATGTCCCAAAAGGATTGTATCTATAGGATCGATTGCCATCAGACAGGTGAGTAGATCGAAAAGTTGAATCGTACGGAAAAAAAATGTAGGGAACAAAATATATACTCGCATTGAATAATGAGGATTGCCAAGTATTACACATAATTCACCACGAATATGTCGTCGACCGTTCCTGTTAAAGGCTCGGAGACTTGGTACCGTGGGTTCGGTGTGATTCCGAACACGATGACTTAGTGACGATAGTTCTCATGGTTGGTGTATCCGCGTTCGCGCACGGCGTAAGCCGTTGCACCATTGCAGCACACCGCGTGCTATCATGAGGTGCATCATAACATGTGCTGCCACCACGGCAGTGCATGTTCGTTCATAACAGATCGGGGTGTCCGCGTTAATTCGCAGCGGCGCAAGCCGTCCTCCCCGTTACAGTTCTCCCACCACGGGAGCGTCTGTCATACCGTTCTCAGCGATGTGGGCGGCGTAGAACAATGCAGTCCCGGATAGATCGGGGTGTCCGCGCCATCCGGCGCACACGGCGTCAAAGCCGTTATCCCGTTTAGCTGTTCCCGTAAGGGATCATACATCTATCACTTCCTAGGGGAGTGGCGCCTCGCGCCACTCTCGCCAGGCGGGGTCAACTATCGGTACGGAAGTAGGGTGTCCGCGCCATCCGGCGCATACGGCGCAAGCCGTATTTCCTACAGGGGTATGACCAAAAATCACACATCCGTACGACACTCGGCCTAGCGATAGGCCGTCATCACCACGCCGCCTTATTGGCGGGCCAGGGGGCGATACCCCCTGGTGGAATTCGACGTAATATATAATTTTGACAATATGGTAATCGTTTATTCCGCTGAATACTTCAGTGCGGGACACATACAGAAACAGCTTCTGCACGAGATGCATTTGGATGGGTCGATCTCGACCCTATCGGAGACCATAGTCAAGGCACCAGTGGGACATCTGGAACTGCATTGTCTGCATCCGCAGCATTCCTCGGATTTGACCAGAAGTTCGAAGACGGAACGTATCGCCCTCTTCACATCCTTGAGGTCATCACCTTTGGATATTATGGCCCCCTCTGCATAGACCGTGAGGTTTCCGATGGACACATACATACCCTCTTCCAAGGCGGTCTCCTTTCCCAATATCTTAGCGAACTTTTGCAATCTGGCTATATCGACAGGACGAGAGAGTCCGGCTTCAACGCTGTAGCCCAGTACACATGGTGAGTATCCTGATTGGATATTGATCTTCAATGGTTCCTTAACCGGAGGAAGGGTACGTTTGGTGAGTTCCTCATATGTTTTCCCGCATAACGGCCCCACCTCATCGTAGACTTCCATCGGAAGCTCTCTGTGCCTCCATAAGTGATACTTCACCCATTCCTCAGGCATACCTCTGGATTTTCCATAATCGACTATACCTTGATACCACCTGTCGAACTTTTCCGAGGTACCTTTGTTCATCTCTATCTCGGAGATCGACATGAAAGGACAGAGCATACATCCGATGCGGGGCATACCTTCTGCGTATTTCGGGTTGAAAGGTTCCTTCCTCAACGTTATGTACATCCAGACATGGAGGGCGTTCCATTCCTGGATCGGAGATGCGGATATCTGGTTGATCATCCACGGATTGGTACTGACCCTTCCGTTCCTCATCCTATTCAGAGACTCATATCTGCGTTGTCCAATGAACTGGAGGGATCCGTTGGGAAAGGCCTCAGATTCCGCAGACGCAATGGCACTGAGCTTGTTGGTCTTGCAGCACCATCTGTAACCTTCTGCCGGTGGGCCGAACGTTTTCATATTATTGAGGAACGATTCGAAGGAGGCCTCCGCAACGATCAGCTTCATATTATTACGCTTGACATAGGATTTGACGAATTCCACTGTTTCCGGGTATTCCAATCCAGTATCGGCGAAGACGATAGTGGGTTTGAGTTTAGCATCCTTGGACAGCATCACCAGTACCTGACTGTCCTTACCGCCTGAGAATGAAATTGCATAAGGGATGTTCGGATGTTCCTTGATCATCTTCTTCATGAAGGATGTGGCCTCTTTCACCATCCGTTCCATCATCTTGGAGTTCCATCTGACCGTCTGTTCCCAATTGGTCGATCTGCTCCTATCGATACTGCCTTTGATGTACCAATCCCTCACCTTAACGAAGACACCGCGTTCAGCATTACCGATCTCGGAAGGGGAGATGCGCAGTATTCCAGTACATATGAGATCTCCCTTTGGTGAGAATACAGCGACTCTGTCATCGATCGCCGCATCCTTGTCACATTCGGATACGCCTTTTACCATCAGGTTGTTATGCTTCTTCAGCATGAATAAACCGCTGTGATTGGCAACGACACGGTAGCGGACCATATGATGTGCGATCATCTCGAAACCCGGAGGATCGAGGTTGATGTGCCACTTCATATCGTATTTGAACCGCATCACGCCAACGATCTTTCCGTCTACGATTATCTCCACGGAGTTCTTGCCACGTGAGTTGTCATTCATGATGACGGTGCGGTCATCAGGTATCAGGTCATGTCCGCATCCTCTCCCATATTTTTCATCAACGAGATTCCGGATCAATTCGGTCTCCTTTTTGAAAGCGGGCCTCAGGTCCGCAGGATTGGATGCTTTCACCTCTTCTGCCTTGGAGCCGCATCTCGGGCATTTGTTCGAACTAACCACTGCCATGTTGCAGTTGCGACACCAGAATAGACAGTTTTTACCGAGATTAAGGAACACGAAAAGGACATAGGCTACTTATGATATGATTGTTGCCATAGTATTCAGTGCCTGTCGGATACTGTTAATAATGTCTAATAGATATAGAAGGTATGAAGCCCCTCGGTCCTTCCGTTCTGTCCTGGTGTCACGAATGTAATCTGGCGATCCTTGATTCTGATACCTGTCCTGTATGTCACGGTCAGGTTCCGAGGATCAATTATCCTTTCGATATACGTCCCGCCTTCCCTTATGACCGTAGGAATCTGAAAAAGACGGTGGACGAATCGTATGGTGAAGGTTCTTTCGATGCCATGGTCCCGGACGATCGTGTAATTCTGTTCGGTATCGCTTTCAAGAAGGATGTGGGATATACTGTCATAAGTGACGGATGCGACCTCGGGGACTACTATGCGTATGAGGGCAAATGGTCATTCGAACCGAGTGCCAAGGCCGCCTCACTGATGAGTGAAAAAGTACAGAGAAAGAAGATCTCTGTCACATCCCGTGGCATCTCCATGTCAAGGAGACAGAAGGGACTGGCAGCTTCCGATGTGATCTCCGCCGATCCGGATATCGTGAAAGGGGATGTTGTGTTCATAATCGATGATGGCGGTAGGACTGTCTCCATCGGAAAGGCATCCATGAACGGCAGGGTGATGATGGAGGCGGACAGCGGTATCGTTGTCAGGAACACACTCACTGTCAAAGCTTCATCATGTCCTCCGGCGAAAGGTCATACTTGGGAGGAGACTATTGCACTCAACAGACCTTTCCTTGATAGGGCCGTTCAAAAGTCGGTATCATTCGTACGCAAGGTGGCGAAGAAGCACCCCAAGATACCGATGACCGTATCACTTTCGGGCGGGAAGGACAGCCTGGCAACGCTGTTGTTGGTGGTCAAGGCAGGTCTCAGACCTAAGATCATCTATGCAGACACGCATATGGATTGCGGGTCATCGGGTCTTGTGAAGGGCATAGCCAAAAAGTACGGATTGGAGATAATCACATATGGCATACCCGAGGATGCCCTATATAGGAACATCGAGCGTCTAGGTCCCCCATCGGTCGATTTCAGATGGTGCTGTAAGGTCCATCAGCTCATCCCGTTCTACATACTGTCGCAAATGATCGGAGGGGAATCATTGACGTTCATCGGACAGCGTAGGTACGAGGGTACTATGAGGATGTCCGTCGGTAGTGAATGGAAGAATCCATCGGTACCGAATCAATTATGCGCATCGCCTGTTCAGGAATGGAATGCCCTCCACATATGGATGTTCCTGACCAGAGAGAAGGCACCTTACAACAAGCTGTACGAGGAAGGATCAGACCGTATAGGCTGCTATCTCTGTCCCGTTTCGCCTCTGACGAGTCACCTTCAATACAAATGGACGGATCCTGTCGCTGTACGGTGGGAGGAATGCATCAATGAGTATGGTGAACGGATGGAAATGCCCCAGGTTTGGTTCGATAAGAGGCTTTGGAGATACCGCAGACTCCCTGACCGTATAAACGATGTCGGACCTGATATCCAAGCAGAGATCGAATCAAAACAGGTGATCCCCCATTATAACACACGTTATGACGGTGATTTCCTGTACTCAGGGAGGCCTTTCGATCCATCCAGACTACTGCCGTTGCTACCGATCGTCAGGATGAAGGGTCGCATGGACGGGGATTCGCTAATTGTTGGAGACATGATCATCTCCCGGGATGGAAGGATAAAGGCTATCAACGGGGACAAGGGCAGCATTCGTTCAAAAGCGGACGACATCTTCAATATTTCTCTGATGGCCACACATTGTCTTGAATGCACGGGATGCATATTCATCTGTAAGAGGTCCGCATTGACATTCAAGGACCAGGGCATTCACTTAGATGCATCGAAATGCAACGGTTGCCGTAAATGTCTAGAAATATGCCCAGCGGTGCGCATGCTCCGTTGAACGCTTTATATTTTTACAAGAAGTATTGGCCTTATGGCACGCGGATCGGTCCTCAGGACGTTCTCTGGAAGACTGCTGTCCTTTTCGGCAGTGTTGATTGTAGCTGTTGCATTATTCTCATTGATCATTGTTGAAGGCACGGACTCCGATTCCGTCAAAGAGGTTACCGGTAAGTGCGGTGATGATCTGACGTGGACATATGACAGTACCAACGGAGAATTGGTCATAACCGGTACGGGTGCGATGTATGACTATAAGAGTAAGGATGTCAAATGGGGAGGTAACGAGGTAAGGACCGTATCATTACCCAATGGTCTGACATATATCGGCGAGTATGCATTCTCCAAAATCCCGATAACGACCATAGTAGTCCCTGAGGGTGTTACATCCATAGGTGCGGATGCGTTCAGTGAATGCGACTCTTTACAGTCGATCGATCTACCGGAATCATTGGAATCCATTGAGTACTACGTGTTCTACAAATGTTATTCATTGTCATCTTTAGAGATACCCGATTCTCTCATCAGTATCGGCGACCATGCATTCTTCAAATGCTCCTCTTTGACATCCTTGGAGATACCGGACTCGGTCACAACCATGAAACAGCAAGCCTTCGCTGATTGTACATCACTGGAGACACTGGTATTGGGTGATGGTCTCACATTCTTAGGCGGTCATGCCTTCAGCGGATGTACTTCTCTGAAATCAGCATCTATAGGCAAAGGGGTGACATCCTTCGACACCGATGCTTTCGACGGATGTTATGCTCTTGAAATGTTGAATGTCGATGAAGATAACATGCAATACTCTTCTGTAGACGGTGTTCTGTTCGATAAAGAAGGAAAGACATTGATATCATATCCGATAGGGCGTACTGCCGAAACGTACACTACGCCCGCTTCAACAACGACGATAGGTCAGTATTCGTTCCTCTCATGCAAACAAATCAAGCATATCATCACGGGTGATTCCGTTACATCCATTGAAAACTTTGCTTTCTCCGAATGTACGTCACTGGAGTCGGTCTCTCTGTCAGCCTCTGTAACGACGATCAAAAATTCGGCTGTAAGCGGTTCCACTGCATTCACCGGATTCATAGTCGATGAGGCAAATGAGACGTTCTCTTCAGAAAACGGGGTCCTCTTCGATAAACAGATGAAGGTACTGATACTCTACCCGGTAGGGAAGACAGATACGCAATATGATATTCCAGAGGGCGTTGAGGCCACATACTCCAATTCATTCGAAGGCTGTTCCGCTCTTGTTTCGATCAAACTACCGGATTCCATAAACAAGATCGGAAACGGTACTTTCTGGGAATGTACTTCGTTGAAATCCATCTCGATACCCGATTCCGTTACAGAGATTGAGGAGAGTGCTTTCTTCGGATGCAGGTCACTGCAATCAGTCACATTACCTAAAGGATTGACATTATTGAAAGACAACATATTCATGGATTGCACGGCTCTAATTTCAGTGGATGTGCCCGATTCCGTCAGAACCATAGGGAAGTACGTGTTCTCAGGATGCAGGTCCTTGACCTCTGTCAATATACCGGACGGCATCACACTGTTGGATGATGGACTGTTCCAGACATGTGTTGCCCTTACTACAGTCGATATCCCGGAATCGGTAACATCAATGGGCGATATCGTGTTCTGGAGTTGTTCATCACTGACCTCGGTGAAATTGCCCTCATCTTTAGAATCCATCGGGAATTCCTTATTCTGGAGCTGTTCCTCTTTGGAATCGATATCGATACCGAATTCAGTCAGAGCGATAAATATGGGGTCTTTCCAGTATTGTACCTCACTCAAGGAGATCAGTATCGGCAGTTCTGTGGAATCCATCGGGGATGGTGTATTCGAGGGTTGTACCTCGTTGAAATCCTTCACAGTCGATAAGGATAATGCCACATACACATCCGTGAACGGGGCCCTGTTCGATAAGTCCGTCAGTGTATTGCTGTGCTATCCGGCCGGAGGGGATGCTACCATCTATAGGATTCCTGATTCCGTGAAGACGATAGGGTATGAGGCTTTCTGTGAATGTGCCCACTTGGAATCGATCATAATGCCTGATTCCGTGAAGACAATGAAGTCCAATGCATTATTCAGCTGCTTGCAACTGAAGAAGCTGGCCTTCTTATGCGATGCCGACATATCATTCGAAGATGAATCCATCCACTACTACGATGAGTCTGAACATGTGATCGATGTGACCGCAAAGGAAGGATTCACCATACCGCAGGAGGCAGCTAGTGCTAATGTTAGTTTCGTCTATCACGTACCTGAACCGATTCCGGAGGATCAGACATTGATGTATGTTGCGATAGCGGTAGCTGTTCTGGTCATTCTCGCTGGTGCGTTCCTACTGATCAGGAGGAGATGAGACTACTCAGGACTCTAGGTTGAGACGGTTGAGCAATTCATAGACGATGTTCTTGAGCTCCCACGCCATCTTGGCGGTCATCTCCTGTACCTCCTCGTGCGATGGTACGGATCCGCCCATTCCAGCGCCCATATTGGTGATACAGGATATTCCGCAGACCTGCATTCCCATATGTTTGGCCGTTATGGTCTCTATGGCCGTACTCATACCGACTGCGTCCGCTCCCCAACTCCTGTACATATCGATCTCTGTAGGGGTCTCATATTGGGGTCCGGTGACTTGTATGTAGACTCCCTCGTTCATTTCGATACCCATTTCCGCGGCGATAGACTTCACCTTCTCACGTAATGCCGGGTCATATGCGTCGTTCATGGGGGTGAATCTCTCGCCCAACTCACTGATGTTAGGACCGATAAGAGGTGAACTAACCATAGATATGTGATCGGTCAACAGCATGAACTCTCCGGGCTCGAAATCGTAATTCAATGAACCGGCAGCATTCGTCAGAATGAGCATGTTGGCACCCAGCTCATGCATGACCCTGATCGGGAGTACAACGTCCTGGGTTGAGTATCCTTCGTAATAGTGGACCCTGCCCTGCATGATTATAACATCGAATCCAGACATCCTTCCCAGAACGAAGTTCCCATTATGTCCGGCCACAGTGGATACGGGGAATCCGGGGATATCGGAATAAGGTATTGTGGTTTCAACATCTATGCCCGTGACGAAGGTTGATAACCCGCTTCCCAGAACGATGGCGATCTGAGGCTGGATCGTAGTCTTGCCACGGATATAATCGGCACATGAAGTGATGCGATTGTATTCGTTTGTTGGTTCGTTATAGTTATTGTTATCATTGTTCGATTGTACAGTAACGGTAACTGCTACAGCAAGAGATGAGATCGCAACGATCAACGCGACTATGGCGATGATCCTATCATGGCTCACGGACATAATGTATGGATGACAATCTAGATATAAAACAGTCAATCGTCCAGGCTCGATAGTAACAGGGAGATTAAAAAAGAAGGGAGGAGGTCCCGAAGGACCTCACTGAGTTTCGCGTTTCTTCTTCCTTATGAAGTATATCACAACAAGGATGGCGACGATTATCAGGATGATGGCGACGAACACCCCGACAAGGATCAGGATGAAACTGGCGACTTCCTCTCCGGCGACACCGATGACAACGGAGTTGTAAAGGGATTGCGCATCCTCGTAGGTCTTGGCCACTGTCACATTCGCGGTGGAAGCAGGGATGGCTGCGATCATTGCCTTGTAATTATCGAGATCCGTGGCTGTATTGGATACGATATTAGCGTACGTATCCTCTGTCTTCTCCTTTGTTCCGATAAAGTCGATTGAATAATCTGTACCATTCACTGTGTAGTACGAACTTCCTTTAGCGAAATTCATTATCGATGCTTTGCTGGTGATGGTGCAAGGGCTGGTGGAAGTGAGGTCCTTGTATGCTACGCCCTTGTAGTCGTATGTTACCTTCAGGAAGATCGAGAAGCTACTGTCGGAACGGAATGATATCGTTTTTCCTACATCTTCTCCAGCCTTGATTAGGCCGATGGTAACATCGATGTCAGCGATGTAATAAGCCGTGTTGCAATATTCGTAGATTACACTGTGGGTGCTGTCTACTTCTCCATAGTAGTTGGACAGGTTGATGGCCGTTCTTACGTTGATCTTACCGGTTATTGTGACCTTGTCACCGATACTAATGTTCGTACCGAAGTATGATTTGATGGCACTGATGGCCTTGGAGTAGTTGAAGAAGGGATTCTGGAACTCCGGATCGATGATGGTACCATTCTCGACAGCTGTTGCCTTCCAAATAAGATTCTCGACGAATAACTCATTATCTTTGATGAAATCGACCGATCCTGAATTCACCTTCGTACCGTCTGCAATATTGACCTTGTAAGATGAGGTGGTAAGACTGGTCGTTTCAAAGAGGTCAACATTGAATATGCCCATGAAGATGTTTGATGCATCGTAGACCTCATCGCTCTTATCCTCACAGGATAGATCGTAAGTGGCAATCTCAGCGTCAGTAGGGTTCACCATTTTGATGGAATACCCTGCTTTATCTTCTTTCAGTGATGCGTCCGAATCAACGGACGTCACAATCGGCACTGCCAGCATCATCAGGGCGGCTGCGACCGCGATGAAAATAGCCAGCATAGAACGTTTTTTAGTAGTTGATATGTAACTGGACATACATAATTATCGGAATTACGGTATAAATAGGATTATCACAAGAGATATGAATATCTTTTAGATGGGTCAGAATTTTTATGAAATTTTGTGCTCATTCAATCTATGTCTCTCCCAAGAGTCGAATATCATGATATTAATTATAGAGGAGGAGCATTCATGCAGGATTCGTATCATGTGCAACATCCTGGTCCTTCATTATCGTGACCTCGAGCCTGTTGTACGGCATCTCTATGTTGGCCTCTGCCAGTCTTATGTACAGTTCCTTCTTGAGATCCGACTGAATGACGGGCATATTGGCGTAATCGGCTATGGTGACGTCCAATCTCAGCAATACCCCGGAATCCTGGAATTCTATAAGCCTCACTGCAGGTCTCTTGTACTTGTTGTAGTTGTGCATGACATGAGGGCTTTCCTCAGCCATCTTGAGGACGACCTCCTCCGCCTTAGCCACTTCCACGTCATAGGGAATCTGGAAGAAGACCTGGAGCCTGAATGATTTGTCATACTTCGTCATATTGACGATGGTCGCACCTGACACAACGTTGTTGGGTATAGTGATCACACGGTCCTTATCGGTACCGGTGAACTCGGTGTACATGAGCTTAACCCTCTTCACTATATAGGTCTCACCCGCTATCTGGAGATAATCTCCTTTGGCGAACGGTCTGGTGAGCAGTAGAGAGATTCCGCTGAAGAACTGTGAGAGTACGCTCTGCGCGCCCAGTGTGATACCTAATGATATGATTCCGGCACTCAGGAGGATACCTGACAGGTCGAAACCGTGGACATGCAGGATGGCCGCGATACCACCCACCCATAGAAACAGCTTACCGATCATGGAAAAGATCGGCAGCAGAGTGGAATCTATCTTTGAATCCTCCATCTCGCCCATTTTCTTCAGTACACTCTCGGCGACCATTATGTAGACTTTCCATATGGTTATGGCAAGGATCACAATGAGTAGCGTCAGACTGAACTTCTCCACGTAGAATATCAGACTGAGGTCGGCACCCAGAATCCTCAATCCTGGATCAAGGAACAGGGCCAGGGAGATCAACAGTACGGCCAATGTCAGTAATTTCTGGAATCTCTTCCGATCATTGCCTTTTGTATACCCATCCATGAATTTGGATAGCGTAGGGATCAACAGCCTCACCACGATCAATGCTATGATTACGAAGCCGATCAGTGTTACGAAGAATGGTACGTAAGGTGTATTGAAGGGTTCAGGAAGGGTGTTATCGATGAATCCGAAGAATTTGTTGTAGCTTCCGGACATATCGAAGCTGGATTTCACATTGATGACGAAGGACAGGGGCTTAAGCGTGATCGAATCATCGGTGATATCGCAGACACGTATCTGTAACCAGAATTTCAGATTACTTTGAGATGTGGTCACCTCGATCACAGATATCACGAAGTTGATCTTCGCCATATCCTGGCCCGATTTGTCACCTGCGGGCATGAGTGTGATGCTATCTATCGGGGTGTACCTGATGACATCAGGCACATTCTCGATCACGAAGGAAATGTCCAACACATGATCGGAGAGGTTGGTGAGATAGATGGTATAGTTCTTGGAATGGCCGTTTCCTATGTTTGCCTCTATAGGAATGGACCAATCGTATCCCGGGATGGATACCTTGTAGTCATCGGGACCGACTGCATCAGTATCCTCGGAGCATAGCGGAACAAGTGCCCCTGAGATCATGATGAGGGCGAGTGCGAAGATGACCATCCTCCTATCCATGAATATCATATCACTTAGATTGTAGAAAAAGGCTATCCTCGTTTTGGACGTCATACACTACACTCATCCCCGTTGACGTTCTTGGTATGATATTCGGACATGTCCTTATCGATTATATCCACTTCCATTCTGTTGAACGGGATGTCGATGCCGTTCTCCCTCAATCTTATGTAAATCGCCTTCATCATGGATGAAGTTTTGGCATACTGCGATAGGAAGAATTTAAGTGTGAGCTGAATGCTCGAATCTGCGAATTCTGTAAGACGGACTACAGGTTTGTGTTTATCATCCTGCATTATAGCTTCATATTCGTGGGTCATTTCCAGAAGTATGGATTCTATCTTTTTCAGATCCGATTCGTACGGAACGTTGATTGTGATATAGATGCTGTAGGTCTTGATCATCCTGTCACTGGTATTGACAAGTGTGGCCGACTCCATGATATTGTTGGGTACGGATATGATGCGGTCCTTTTTGGTACTTGTCAATTCGGTATACATAATGCCGATTTTTTTGACGATATAGTATTTCCCATTGAGACTGATGTAATCATTATCGGCGAATCTTTTAGTGAGCAGCAATGATAATCCGCTGAAGAACTGTGAAAGGACCGTTTTTGCTCCCATTGTGATTCCGAGAGTAACGAATCCCGCACTTATCAAAATGGTCTGAAGGTCGAATCCGTATAGTTTAAGGATCGCTGCGGTTCCGACGACCCAAAGGATAAGTTTACCGATGAACGAGAATATCGGCATGAGGCTCAGATCAAGATCGGAATCCCTGCCTTCACTCAGTTTCCTTAAGATAGCCATAATCGAAATGGTGTAGACCTTCCAGATGGCTATGGCCGCCAGTATGATCAGAATGGTGGTGGCGATCCTTTCCGCTTCATAGATGTACACGATGTTCGCACCCAGGATCCTGAGTCCCGGATCTATGAACAATGCCACTGCGATCATCAATGTCAGTACAGTCAGAAGTCTTCTGACCCTGATGGAAGTCTTCTTGTCCTGGTACTGTTCGACCGTCTTTATCAATGCAGGAACGGCCAGTCTCACTGTGATAAACGTCACAAGTATGAGTACTATCAGGGAAACGAAGAACGGTACGAACGGCGAATTGAAGGGTTCAGGGAGGGTATTATCGATGAATCCGAAGAATTTATTGTAATTTCCGGAGGCATCGAAACTCGAAGTCACATTGATGATGAATGCGAGCGGGATGAGCGTTATGGTGTCATCGTTGATGTCGGCCACGCGGATATCGATGAATGATCTGGCGCCATTACAGGATTCGGTGACACTCTTCACACAGATGGTGATATCCTGTTCTACGGTTACGATAGGCCCGCCATCCTTATTCGCTGGAACCGTGATGCTTTCAATCTCTTGAATATAGATATCAGGGTTGTCTCCAGAATATAGGAAGGATACATCCAACGTATGGTCCGTATAGTTCGTTATGTAAAGTGTGTACGTTTGGGAATGGCCGTTACCTATGTAGGCCTGAATCGGTATGGACCAATCGTATCCAGGGATGGATAGTTTGAAATCGTCATTATTTATGGCCGAGGTAGAGTCTGCACTCTGTACAATCGTGAATGATATCGCGAAGACGATGAAAGCAACGACTATACGTCCCTTGTTCACAGTATTATATAGAC
>JAFSYZ010000114.1 GCA_017455785.1 Candidatus Methanomethylophilaceae archaeon | reverse complement strand
GGTCCTACCGTCGATCCTGATTCCATTTTCATCAACCAATACCATGTCGGTATGTCCACTCATAATCATTCCTCCGCTGCTGAGGGGAGTCTCTTCTCTATCAGGTCCTTCACCCTGTCTGTAAGGTTGCCTGACTGTGCGTTCGCTTCGATGAATTTGATCGCTTCAACCGCGACCAGTGCGTTCTCGTCATCGCCATCGATCCATATCCTTCCGTTCTGTCCCACGAAAATGCGGCAGTCGGTCATGTTCTTGAGCATTTGGATCATGGACCCGCTCTTACCGATCACCCTGGAGACCTTGCTGTAGGGGATGTCGACGATCTGTCCTCCTTCGAGTTTCCTCAATCCGGAGTCATTCATCGTTACCTGTATCTTCTTGCTCTCGTCGACCATCAGGATCTTCAGGAGGACAGCGTCCCCGATGTTGAGATACTTGGATGTGTCTCCGAATTCAACTTTCCACGGCACCTCGTTGACATGCAACGGTGCGGGGTATGGTGCACTGATGTTCACCATCCAGTTCGATGCTGCTATATCCTCGATGATTCCGATGACGGTGTCACCAGTCGTAGGCATGTACACCCCGCCGATGGGGATGACGCTGATGCCGTTGGGTGACATGTTCTTGACACCGAGTACCGAGGCGTACAGTTTGCCGTCCATCTCGTATGTGTTCTCTCCGCCCTTCTCTCCTCTTGTGCTGAGGATGTCGCCGGGGACCACGATCTGACGGGATGGTTTGGCGTTTCTCTTTTCCATTTTATCACTTCTCGAATGTAATCTTTGATTCATGGTCTCAGGAGATCAGCTTGACCTCCGCATGACCTTTCGTCCTGCTGTTGAGTTTTGCAGTGAGGTCGTTGATGACTCCCGCGGGTATCTCCATGATACCTATCCAGGAGCCGTCCTGCTGCCATTCCTCCCTCTCGACGATACCGAACTCGATGAGGTCGTTGTAGCACTTGGCGTAGTCATCGCCCCTGATCCTTATGGCGATCCTGCTCTTCTCGAACCTTATCGGGATAAGGGGTCTGAGCGCATGCATCGCCTCGTCGACCTGCTTGTCAACGGATTTGAACGGATCGACACGGAACTTGGACTCCTCCAACGCCAACTCTATCCTTGTCGGAGGGTGCGGCAGCTTGGTCTGAGGATTGATCGCGTTAGCGGAGATGTATGCGATGATCTTCCTTCTCTTGATCTCCAGCATCTCCTTGCGCTGTACCGCCGAGATCTGGACCTCGCCCTTAGCGATGATCCTGTCGGCGATCTCTGCGACGTCCGTTGTACCGAAAGCGTCCTTCAGCTTGTCCTCGGTGGGCCTGGTGCCCTTGCTGGCGTTGTTGAAGACATCCTCGACCGCCATGTACTCGATGAGGTCGACCTCCTTCCCCTGTTTGATGAAGTTCATGACAACGGGGTCAAGGAGTATCTCGAATGTCTCACCATGCGTCTCGAGACGGGCTACGATCGCATCCTCTAAGTTGACCATCTGTCTCACTCAGAGCTTCGATATGAACTCGTTGAGTTCCTCAGCCTTCAGCTTTCTGAAGGGTTTGTCCAAGGTGACGACTCCTGCCTCCACGCTTCCGGGTGCGGGCTTGTCCTCTACCGCGGCTGCCAATGCCTTGAGTCCGAGCATCATGGCATCCTCGTAGGACATACCGTCCTTGAACTCCTTCTCGAACATGTCCATGACGACGGGGCGCTCCGATCCGATGCATCCCGCTTTGTAAGCGACCAATGCACCCGACGGGTCTGTCTCGAACAGGTGGATGCCCATGTCGTCGGTACCCGCTACAAGAAGTGCGGTACCGAACGGACGTCCGCCGCCGTACTGCGTGAAGTACTGCTTGTAGTCGCAGACCTTCTTCACGAGACCTTCGACGCTGATGTTCTCGTTGTACGTAATCTTGTGGTTCTGTGCGTTCTTCCTGGCCTCGTCCACCAGTACCCTGGCGTCAGCGACGAGACCGGATGTCGCACATCCGATGAACTCATCGATCTTGTAGATCTTCTCGATTGATTCCGGTTCGACAAGTCTGCTTGAAACGCGCTTGTCTACGATCAGGATCACACCATCTTTGAATTTCAGTCCGATGGTTGTTGTACCTTTCTTGACGGCTTCACGCGCATACTCCACCTGGAAGAGTCTTCCATCGGGAGAGAACACGGTGATGCCTCTGTCATAGGCCATTTGTCCTGGTTGCATTTTTCTCTTCTCCTAGGGGCTGGTATCCTTACATAATATATAAAGAAGAGTGAGCCTAATTTTTCCTCGGCGGACGGGTCTCCTGGAGCCTCGGGTACCTCTGCCTCAGGGTCCTCAACGTGCCAGATGTCGAAAGTGATCTGCATCCGGGTAATGCCTTGGACATCATCGCGACCGCATCGTCGATACCTCCGGGGACGGTCCTTATCACGGCCCATCCTTCGGAACATTGGACCACATAAGGTGCGTTCTCACCGAACAGGGCCTGCAGTTTCGGGATCAGCGTCGACCTTGTCAGTTCCTTGTCGACGGTGAATGCGACATACCTCCTCCTGCCCCTTACGGATTTGACGACCATGAATGCTCATCCGTTCCGTCGTTTATTTGGTTTTTGACGGTCCCGTATTTTGCTCCGCATATAGGGCATCTCTCAGAGGAGATGTGAATGGTGTTGCCGCACAGGCATTCGAATGTCCCATCCAATCTGGGCAGGACCGCACCGCATCTGCATATGCTGCTGTTCATATCCCTTCCGCAGCGGGGGCAATGCATCCTTCTGATCTTCCGAGGGGCCCTCGAACCGACATCCTCGTGACAGTAGGGACATTCGATGATGGCCTTAGCACAGCTCCCATGGTAGACCTTCCCGCATCCGCATTCGATCACGAACTCTTCGTCGGTCACATCACCGAAACATGCATCGCAGCGATCGTCCACATCCGACGGATCGAGGAGGAAGGATGTCTTCTCATGCACCATCCTGTCCGCATACTTCTTGCGGAGGCGAGGTATGTCCCTGATGTAGAGGAAACACGTGATCGCTGTTATGCAAACGAACAGTCCCACGACAATAGCCAGATGTTCGATCTGTAACGTCATTATATGATAGTAATTAATACATAGTTATTAATTTATCTCCAAGGCTTGAAACATACTCTATCGGGGTATCGAAATTATTTCTGATTATTCGAAATAATTCTTTGATTTCAACTGATTTTTTGGTAGTATTACCTTTTGAGATATTGTGAAAAATAATTCAAATGTACATGTCTGGCTCTTTAAATTTTAGGTGTAACTAAACTTTAGTACCATTTCGAAATCGTTGCAAAAAATGATGCGTTTTTAAATGAGTGGTAGGTATATAATAGTTATGTCGAAATGGTTAAAATACTTCAGAATATTGCTTCTCCCGTTCCAAACACTATTAATAGTAATGGAGGTAAAGAGTTGACTAAATCAGCGTTGGTTATCGGTGCAGGTATTGCAGGTATCCAGGCTTCGTTAGACCTTGCGAGCAGGGACATTCACGTCTACCTCGTGGACAAAGATCCCACGACCGGTGGAAAGATGTGCCGTCTCGACAAGACATTCCCGACGAACGACTGTTCCGCTTGTATCCTGTCGCCCAAAATGGCAGATGTAGCTGGTCATCCGAACATCACGACCCTCACCTACACAGAGGTTCTGAAGGTCGACGGTAAGGCGGGAGACTTCAAGGTCACTGTCAAGAAGAAGCCCAGGTATGTGGACCTCACGAAGTGTACCGGATGCGGTGACTGTATCGCGAAGTGTCCTACCAAGAACATCCCTGACGAGTTCGAGTACGGGCTCTCAACCAGGAAAGCAATCTACATCCCTCACGCACAGGCTGTCCCCAGGGTAGCCCTGATCGATCCGGACCACTGTAAGATGCTCCTTGCAGGCAAGTGCGGTATCTGTGAGAAGACATGTCTCAAGGGAGCCATCAACTACAAGGATGAGGAGAAGGTCGAGGTCCTCGACGTCGGATCCATCATCGTTGCAACCGGTTTCCAGGTATGGGACGCGAACATCGCCACAGAGTACGGCTATGGAAGGTACGACAACGTCGTCACATCCATGGAGTTCGAGAGGATGATGTGCGCATCAGGTCCTGACCACGGACACATCAAGAGGAGGTCCGAGGACCGCGAGGCACCCAAGAGCATCGCGTTCGTCCAGTGCTGCGGATCCAGGTCCGAGAAGAAAGGATGGAAGAAGTACTGCTCATCCGTGTGCTGTATGTACGCGACCAAGCAGGCAATGATTACAAAGGAACACGCCGCGGACATCAACGAGGAGATCTTCTACATGGACATCAGGTCCTACGGTAAGGAGTTCGAGGCGTACATTCACAGAGGAGAGGACCAGTACGGCATCAAGATGCACAGGTCCTCACGTGTCTCCAACATCGAGGAGAACGCAGACAAGACACTCACAGTTAACTACGCTGACGCAGAGGGCAACCCCCAGTCCAAGGTCTTCGACCTGGTTGTTCTGTCCGTCGGTCTGAACCCCCCTGCAGGAGCGGAGGAGTTCTCCAAGATCCTCGGAATCAACCTCAACCAGTACGGATTCTGTGAGACATCAGTATTCAAGCCCCTGGAGACATCCAGAGAGGGTATCTACGTTTCAGGTGCATTCGCAGCACCCAAGGACATCCCGACAACAGTCGCAGAGTCCTCTGGAGCAGCCGCGAAGGCCGGAGGATGCATCGTCGACGCCAACTTCGAGCCCTGCGCACCCAAGGTATTCCCGCCAGAGAAGGACGTTCTCGGCCAGGAGCCTAGGGTCGGTGTTTGGGTCTGCGAGTGCGGTATCAACATCGGTGCAACCGTCAACGTTCCTGAGGTAGCAGAGTACGCAGCGACACTCCCCGGAGTCGTCTACGCTACAAAGACAATGTACGCATGTGCACAGGACACACTCCAGGCAATCTCCGCAGCAATCAAGGAGAAGGACTTGAACCGTGTCGTTGTCGCATCCTGTACACCCAGGACACACGAGCCCCTGTTCAGGAACGCATGCCGTGAGGGAGGACTCAACCAGTACCTCTTCAACATGGCCAACATCCGTGACCAGTGCTCATGGATCCACATGCACGAGCCCGAGAAGGCAACAATGAAGGCGAAGGACCTCCTGAGGATGGCAATCGCCAAGGCATGCCTGCTCGAACCCCTCGAGGGAGCCAAGATTCCAGTCACCAACGCTGCAGCAGTCATCGGTGGAGGTATCACCGGTATGACCACAGCACTCGACATCGCGGCACAGGGCTTCCCCGTCCACCTCGTAGAGAGGAGGGACAGGCTCGGAGGACACGCACTCCAGTTCAACCACAGCGAGGACGGAGTCGACACAGTCTCATTCGTCAAGGAGCTCATCGACAAGGTCAACGCTAACAAGCTCATCACCGTCCACCTCAACTCCGAGGTCAAGGACATCCCCGGATTCGTCGGTAACTTCAAGCTCCAGCTGAAGGACAACACCGAGTACGAGGTAGGTTCAGTCATCCTCGCCATCGGAGCTACACCCTACGTCCCCACCGAGTTCAACTACGGAAAGGACTCCAAGGTCATGGTCAACCTCGAGGCAGAGAGGGCAATCGCAGAGGGCAAGTTCAACGCCAAGAACGTCGCATTCATCCAGTGTGTCGGATCCAGGAGCGACTCCGTGAAGTACTGTTCACGTGTCTGCTGCGCATCCTCACTCAGGAACGCGATCAAGATCAAGCTGGCAGACCCCACGGCCAACGTTACCATCTTCCACAAGGACATCAGGACATACGGATTCCGCGAGGAGATGTACAGGAAGGCATCCGAGGTCGGAGTCAGGTTCCTCAGGTACCGCGACACAGACCCGCTGCCAGAGTATGACGGAAAGGTCGTTAAGGCATTCGATACCATCCTCGGACAGGACGTCGAGGTCCCCGTTGACTGCGTAGTGCTCGCCAACGGAATCAAGCCCGACAGAGAGGAGAAGGAAGAGATCGCCAAGATGCTCAAGGTCCCGATCAGCAAGGACGGATTCTACTTCGAGGCTCACCAGAAGCTCAGGCCCGTCGACTTCGCAACAGAGGGTGTCTTCGTTGCAGGTCTCGCACACTGGCCCAAGTTCATGGACGAGTGTATCGCACAGGGATCCGGAGCAGCCTCAAGGGCACTCACGATCATCTCCAAGCCCTACCTCGTCTCAGAGGGTATCGTCGCTTCAGTCAACGAGAACTACTGTGACGGATGCGGTGTCTGCGAGGGATGCTGCGAGTACAAGGCAATCACCATCGTCGAGAACGAGGATGGAAGCAAGAAG
>JAFSYZ010000113.1 GCA_017455785.1 Candidatus Methanomethylophilaceae archaeon | reverse complement strand
CATCCCCGCACCCGAGTCGTGCCATGCCCTCAAGGCGGCAATGGACATCGCTCTCGAGTGCAAGGAGAAGAACGAGGAGAAGACGATCGTGTTCTGCCTATCCGGTCACGGTCTCATTGACCTGTACGGATACGAGCAGTTCATCGAGGGAACACTTCCGTCCTCATCGGCTTGAAACCCATTTCCCGTCCCGCAAGGGACGGGAATGAAATCCCACTTATTCAAAGAGTTCTTGCAGAAATTTCTCCAGATCCTTGAATCTAGGCTTGTTCAAAAAGTAAACATGATCGTTACCGTCACGGCGAGACGATATCAGACCAGCGGACTTCATCTTTCTTATGGCATCATTTGTTGCCTTCGAATCCATCCCGAACAATCCATCAGGGAAAGGTGACCTGGCCTCGGTCTTGGCGAGACCGCGTACCATCGTCAATACATCAGGATCAGCCAAGGCTGTCAGTATATCCAATTCTGGGTCACTAGATATCCCTAACGGCTTACGGTTCGTCAGACAGATGTGCTTACTAGGTTTAGGAGTCTCGTCCATGATTGATTATAAGAAAAGTGTATGATAAATGTTGTTTGGTAAATGATTTGTCTCGTTGAAAGTGGCCTCTTGCTTCTTTAATTGAAGCATAGGAGGCAAGAGGCCACTTTTAACGAAATCGTTTGGGAACCGGCGGCCTTAGTGACAGCCACCACCGCAGGATGCACAGCCTGTGTTGTTGGGATCGCGGATGGTGAGACCCGTTCCGTAGTTGGGGTCATCAACGAATTCGATCACACAAGGCTCAAGTGCCCCCTTGGTCTCATCATCGCAGAAGAAACTGAATCCGTTCTCCTCGATGATGTTCTCTCCCTCCGCGGCCTTCTCCTGGAAGGACATTCCGAACTGAGGTCCGGAGCATGCCATGCCTGCGAGGTAGATCTTGATTCCGTAACCTGTCTTGTTGTTCTTTGCAAGCAGGTCGTTGATGAACTTGACTGCATCATCGGATATCGTTACCATGTTATCACTGCCTCTCTGTAATATGGCTTTATTAATCAATCTTTCCCGCCAAACATCTCATCATACTTGCGGAATGCGTACGATTGTGCCCTGGTCATGGCCATGAACGAACCGATCAGCATCGTCTCCAGGATCTCATCCTTGGTAGCACCTGCTTCGACAGCGTGTTTCATCTGTACGTTCAAACAGTGCTCGGCGCCCAATGCCGTAGCGGCGGATATGGCGCAAAGGTATGCGGTCTTCTTCTCAAGCTTCTGTTCATCCCCTTCCAAGACCGCCTTTCCGAATTTAGCGGAGGGGATGAAGAGGTCCGGCCTTTCGGAAAGGACCTGGTTCACCAACGGGATGAATCCATACTGTTCCTTGATGGCATTCAAGATCTTATCTGCAATCTCTCTGTCGGTCAGTTTTTCCTCACTCATGACTGCATTAATACGATTGTGAATATATAAACTTGAAAAACCAGTCATAGCCTGTTTGCAGAGTTATACTAACCGTAGTATATGCATATTAAATTCTTAGTCAAAACTAGACATATTCGGAGGTAAAACCTAATATGTCAACAGACGCAGTTGATTGCTTGAGGACTTCCTTCAGGGAAGTCGGGAAGAGATACGGATATGAGAACGTGGACGCGGAGTTCGTGGCTTTCAAGGACTTCAAGATCTCTTGGGAGAGATCGTACAGGCGTGCGAGTTTTCATGTGTCCGATTACGCAATGGACGCACCCAAAAATGTGATGAAATGCCTGGCCGAATCCATCTTCTCCAAGATGATAGGGATGGAAGGAAGGCCGTACACCGAGGAGATGAAGGACTGGGCATTGTCGGAGGAGTTCCTGACGACCAAACAGCCGCTGTACATCTTGAGGAGCAAGAACCTCTCGGGATTGTCCAGAGGCTATGTGAAGGATCTTGAGGACTCGCTCCTCAGACTGAAGGAGATGGGATTGATCAGGAACACGATGAACCCGAAACTGAGCTGGACCAAGGAGATGCTTAATTCCGAAACAGGATACTGCTCCCCTTTGATGAATGTTATTGGGATCTCATGTTACTTCGACATGGAAGATGTACCCGATTACGTCATAGATTTCGTTGTGTACCGTCAGTGTCTGATACTGGAGGAAGGAAGACAGTGTTTCGGCATGGAACCGAAAAGGGATTACATCTGCACTGAGACAAGATACCCCAGATACAGTGAAGCGATGAGGTGGTTAGCAAGAGCGCATCTTAAATGATCGTCATTTCGTTCCTTTCATCATTCTGCCCAACAACGAATGTGGGAGGACGGTAACCGTACCGTTCTCCCAAAATCAGATAATATTGTCCCCCTGCGCTAACACATCCTTTCACGGTAACGCCGATGACGACGATCTCGGGACACTGACTTACGCAGGGGGTATGTATCGGACCCTGTGTTGTCTTCCGGTCATGGCTACGATGACACATCGCAGGCTCCCGCAAGTTCCCAAATCGGTTTCAGGGTCACTGTACGCCGGAACATACACACGGCGATCACGGATCACGCCTCTTCGTCATTCCGACGAGAGACCTATTCCTTGACAGTATATAAAGGATCAATCATCCTCGATGATCTCTTCAGGAGCACCGGCAAAGTATACGAGGGCGTACTGTTCCATGAAATGAAGATTGCCCGGAAGGATCAATGTGAACAGTGGCTCTCCGAGGTCCTTCTGCATCAGGTCCTTGACGTAACCTGCGGTCACCTTCTCATCAGGGGAACCCACACGGGATGCCACCACCATGAGTGTGTCGTCATTTATCAGGCCTTTACCCCATTTCCTCTCGCCTTCCAACAGCCATTCCAATGCCTGATGGGCAGTCATGTATCTCATCTCCTCCGCATGGATATCCAGGAGGATCATAGTGTGCAGACCTCTCTGTTTGTTCTCGAGAATATGGTCGTAAGGGGACTGCGGCTGATAGCCGTCCTCTATGAATGGTAATGTGACCGTACGTCCGAACTTGTACGGCTGAAGCCCTACTGATGTAGGACATGCAGAGAAGATGGATATGCCGTGGAAGACCCTGACCGGGATACCCAGATCCTTCGCCTGTATCCTCAGGTCCACATGTGTCGTCGCCGCCATCGTATCCCCAGCGGTGATGAAGCCGACACGCATGGTCTTCGCATCCTCGATGATATCCTCTCCCTCCTCGACCTGTCCCCTGTACAGGACCTTGATCTTCTTGCCTATGGCCTGTTCCAGATCCCCCACCTTAGTACCGATGAGGAACGAGGTGTAGAATTCAGCATAGATCTTGTCACAGGTCTTCAGGGCCTCCATGGCCTTAACGGTCATACCGTCCGTACCGCTGAGGCCGAGTCCGACGAAAATGAGTTCGGATGTCATCACTCCTCGTATGGAGCCCCTGTTAAAAAGGGTAGTGCCCGGTTCAGTTGCCGGATACTATGTCCTTGATTATCGTGATTATACCATCGTCCGTACCGACAGGCTTGGTGAGGTAGATGTCAACATCCTTTCCCGCTATGTTGATGGAACCGAAATCGCTGTTCTTACCGATTCCCAGCGATTCGGGGATGTGCTCCACATGGTTGTCATCTGATGCCATCAGCAGTGGAACGGCTATGATCTTGGTAGCGCCCCTTCCGATCATGAACCTCTCACAATCCTCTATCGTAGGCTCGTTATAATCCAGGAATGCTGTGAGGACGTGCTTGTGACCCATGGCCGTCAGCCTGTCCGCATGGGCCTGTGCCATAAGGGAGCTGTATCTCATCTGCGAACCGTGTGTTATAAGCATGATGCCTGTAGTATCGTCCTCCACATTCAGTTCCTCTACCTTCCTGTCGATTATCTCGGATACCTTGGGATGCTCACCGATGACCTTCTTGTAACGGACGGTCATCTTACCGGGACTGGAGACCTCGTATACCCCGGGATCCTCCTGAATACCCAGATGTCTGGGTATGTATCTCATGGACATCTCGCCGGAAGCGGTAAGGAAAGGAATGACGGTCACATCATCCACTCCGTTCTCCAACATCCTCTTCATGGACGATTCGATGGTCGGCTCATCCCCTCCGATGAACGCGTGATACACGTTGGACACCTCAGGGTTGATCCTGGTGACCACATCCATCATCGCTTTCTGATTGTCGGGCTTGTTTGAGCCGAATCCTATTAGGAGT
>JAFSYZ010000112.1 GCA_017455785.1 Candidatus Methanomethylophilaceae archaeon | reverse complement strand
GGTATCCTGATCATAGTATTCCCGAAGCAGGCCGTGGAGATTATGGCCATCATATTCGGTGTAATGCTGATCATCATCGGACTGGCCTCAGTTATCACTGCGGTACAGATCAGAAGGGCTCTGAGCTACTGAACAAGGACTTCGAAGTCCTTTCTAAACCCCTTTCCTAACACCCATTTTATACCCAGATAGCACTCACATGTCCAGTGATATCTTGATCAGTCTCGATTCAGTCACCGACGCAGTGGTCATCGTCATGATGATGCTGATGATCCTCTCAGTACCGTCCATATTCCTGACGGTGAGGAGTTCCTCCGTGCTTCTGAAGAAATACACGATGCTGAGGGCCATCGAGAATGTGGAAGATGAGAAGAACATGCCCGATCACGTCCTCAACGAATGGAAATCGATCAAGAGCCCGGTCGGCTACATGTCATTGGTCGTCAACGAGATTGAGAAGCTGGATGCTCTGAGACCTGCGTTCTTCCAGGCGGAGCTTGCTGTGGTCCTATCGATCGTATTGGCCATATATCCCGGGTTGGAAACGAATGTCCTGATCCTGTTCATCATTTTGGATGTACTCTGCGTGATCTCGATCGTATACGGTCATGTCTACGCGTTCGCATACAAGCGTGAATACGCCAAGATCCTCGAGGACATAAACAACGAGGAGAAGAAGGGTGCCGTCGACGGTATGTACGGGTGAACGGAATCGATCCGTCCAGTCCTGCCCGGATACGGAACGGCCAAAGCAATAATATCGGTACCGCATACTGTGATTCATGACTACAGTGATTCTTCACACGAACGTAGGCGACATCAGACTGAAGATGTATGATGACATGCCCATAACAGCAGGTAACTTCGTAGAACTCGCAAAGAAAGGATTCTATGACGGAGTGATCTTCCACAGGGTTATCGAGGGATTCATGATCCAGGGCGGGGACCCCACTGGAACCGGTATGGGCGGACCCGGATACAACATCCAGGACGAGTTCGTCAAAGGACACTCCAACGTCCGCGGTACCATATCCATGGCCAACACAGGAAGGCCGAACACCGGCGGCAGCCAGTTCTTCATCAACACCGCCGACAACAAGTACCTTGATTGGGACGACATGAGGACACCTTCCAAACACCCCGTGTTCGGTGAATGCGAGGATGAGGAGAGCTACAAGGTCGTTCTCACCATCGAGAGGACCGAGACCGACTACAACGACAGGCCGGTCGATGAGAAGAGGATCATCAAGGCAGAAGTCATCGAATAAGGTGATAACATGAGCAGGCACGTAATGGAGATGCTCGGAAGATCGACAGTGACCATCGAGGATGGGAAGGTCATAAGTATTACCGAGCCGAAGGTCAAGGTATGCCCCCTCTTCAGGGACCACCGCGGGATACAGGAATTCAACGAGGACACCATAAGGGAGAACGTCGAATTCCGCATCAAGGACTTCGGCATGTGCAACGAGGACCGTCAGATCAGGATGGGATACTTCCTGAGTTTCGGTGTCTCCGAGATCCTGTGCCTTGCTCTGAAGAACAAGATGATCAACGCGGCGGTCATCGCGGCCGATGGCTGCGGTACCGTCGTTCTTGACGATCCGGAGATAGTACAGGGAATGGGAGGACGCATCTCAGGTATCAAAGAGACCGAACCCATACCGTGTGTCATCGAAGGCATAGGAGCCGAAAGGGTTCTTGATCCGAAGACTGCAAAGATCGACCAGTTCGACGGTGTCGGTAAGGCATTCGCGATGCATTACCACAAGGTGGCGGTGACCGTCACCACAGGCGAAGCTGCTCAGGAGATCAGGGACTGCTTCGGAAGGAACGTGATCATCATCGCGGTACATACAACAGGTACCGATGACAGGGGTGCCGACATGATGTTCGACTTCTGCGACATAATCACGGCATGCGCCTCCAAGTCCATCAGGGAAAAGGCGAAGACCAGGGCCGTGCTCCAGGCAGGGAAGAAGGTCCCGGTATATGCGGCATCAGAGGCCGGTGCGGAACTGATCAAAGCAAAACTTGATGAATTAGGGAAACAGCCCGATACCGAGCTCACCGAGAGTCCGGAACCGTTGATCTAAGGTCTTTCCACAACAAGATGGGTCCCCGATCTGAGATATATCAAGGGGACCTTCAATTTTCTTAATCTGGACCTGAGGAACTTGTCATTCGTCAGGACATACGCTCCGGTCTTGAGTGCCAATTCAATCACGGCATTGTCGCCTGTCTCTTCGGTAGGAACGATCTCGTACCTCCTTGCCAACTCCAGCGCAGCGCGTGCGTATTTGTTGTCCAGGTGCTTCAATTCACCGATCAGAGGACCGGGAACAAGAAAATCCACCTCTCCGAGGAGATTCTGGACCGAAAGGTCCAGATTCATCCTCATCTCGAAAGGCATGAGTAAGGCGTTTGTGTCCAATACGACGGTCTGCATGATCAGATCTCGACGATTCCGTATCCGATCAGTCTCCACTTGTTGGAGATCCTCCTGGATATGGCTACCCTCTGACCCTCTACCACACAGACTGGGATCTTGAGGACGACCTGGATAGATCCGCCCTTACCGTTCTTAACGATACCTACGGTGGTGGCGGTTCCGATAGACAGCATCAGAGGCTCGTTGCTCTTGATCTCGTCCACCTTCAGGTCCGATGCGGAACCCACGACACGGTCCAACAGTGTGGTCTTCATGCTGAAATCATGCACCACCTTGGGAAGATGTCCGGGAACACCGATCATCCTTCCTGTCAGTCCGTCCGATTTGGTGATCGAAGGGTCCAGCGATGTACCGATGGAGATGAGACCTCCGGGGTTGATCGATTTGACCGATTTTCCTCCGGCAAACAGGGATGTGATCTTGGTCGTTATCCTCTGATACACCTCTTTGCCGCCGACATCGGTCTTGATACCGGGGACGATCTCGATCTCGTCACCGACCTTGAAGGTTCCCTGTATGAGCGAGCCTCCGAGGACACCTCCCTTGAGGTCCTTGGGTACCGTACCGGGGGAGTTGATGTCGAATGAACGTGCCACATGCATCAGTGGGGTGGCATCCTTGTCCCTCTCCACATGAGCGATGATGTGCTCCTGTATCGCCTGGATCAGCATGTCGATGTTGACACCGCTGTTGGCTGAGATCGGGATGACAGGCGCGTTCTCGGCGATCGTTCCCTTGACGAATTCCTTGATCTGCTTGTAGTTCTCGACAGCCTGTTCACGGGAGACGATATCGATCTTGTTCTGAACGATGACTATCCTCTCGATACCGATGATGGACAATGCCATCAGATGCTCCTTCGTCTGAGGCTGCGGACACTTCTCGTTCGCCGCCACCAGAAGGATCGCACCATCCATGAGTGCCGCTCCGGAGAGCATCGTGGCCATCAAGGTCTCGTGACCAGGTGCGTCCACGAATGACACGGACTGCAGGAACTCCGTCTCGGAGCCGCAGTTGGGGCACTTGGGTTTGGTTCCGTAGGCTGCCGCGCCTTCACATTTGGGACACTTGTAGAAAGCCGCATCTGCATACCCGAGCCTGATGGAGATACCTCTCTTCACCTCTTCGGAATGACGGTCGGCCCACTCTCCGCTGAGAGCCTTGGTAAGAGTGGTCTTACCGTGGTCGACATGCCCGATCATACCGATGTTGATCTCGGGCTGCTTTTGGACTTTCATCAGTTCTCCTCGGCGGGTGCTGCGAGGCACTCCTCGATGGATTTGGGTCCGTACTCTGCAACGGCCATGTTGATCTGCACGATCGACTGTGAGATTGCTGATCCGCGGACCGCGACCCTCTTCCTCTGTCCGGGGTACTTCTCGTGGAATGACTGTCCGTCAGCCATGAGGAGCATCCTTCTCTTGGGTCCAGGCATGTCTCCCCTCATGGGGACACCTGTGTTGTCGCTTCCGCCGGTGATCTTAAGCTTGTAGCCGGGGAGACCGACAAATATTCCGTCCACGATCTCTCCGATGTTTTTACCTATCAGAGAGTTCGCGTGGTGGCCTGACACGGTAACGTTGTATGACTTACCGGTCTTCACGTCGTTGATGATGGTTTTAAAGTCTACCATTTGAACACCTCGGGACCTGCTTATAATTGTATTATTTATAAAAGTATGGATGAGAAAAATTGCCCTTGGCCCCCATCTGTGGATTGTCGATACGATAAATGATGTGCGGACACGCCATCTGTGATGCCCTGGATTGCGAAGCAGGGGACATCCTGGAATACAAACGCGAATGAGGATGGGTCGGCCCTCCGGCCCCCTCACATACCCCAGAACGGATCCGATTTCCTCTTTATCTCCAGATACTCCTGGAGGGTCATCTTCTCGTCCTCATTGAGCTCTGTGTTTTTGAGGAACTGCCTGATGGTGGATTCCAATAACTCCACGTAGATTACATCCTCCACGTCGATCTGCCTTCCGACGGTGACACCGTCGATGGCCATGGCGACCTCGTCACCCTGTGAAGCGTCCTTCAGGACCTCCTCGCCGTCACGCAGGGACCTTATCTTACCGGCATCCGTGCCGTCCTTCTTGATAAGGTTCAATCCGCCTCTGACCTTACCTGCAAGTACACGTACACCGACGATAGCGGGTTTGGTGGCATGGAAGACACAATTGGGAAGGATCATGAATTTGGCGGGGAACGGTATCTCCATCCTCTGGGCGGCATCCTTGTTCTTCTTGGTATCCTCCACCCATTCCTGGTACTCCTCTATCAGACGGTAAACGACCTGGTTGGAGAACATCTTCACACCGGTGTTGGACACCTCGTTCTCCGCCTCCTTCGAGATGGGGGCGTTGAACACCAACAGTACCCTGTTCATCGGATCGGTGAATGCGGCCGTCTCTACCACGTCTCTTCTTGAAACTTCACCGACACCGTACTTCCTGATCGGGATACCTGCTGCCTTAGCCTCGAAGGCCAGTGCTTCCAGTGAACCGATGGCATCCGCCTTGATCGTTATACCTTGGTCCTGGACCTCTATCTTGACGGATGCTTCCTCGGTCATCTCCTTAATTGAGGGATCCTTGTCATTCTTGACCACCCTGATGGGAGCTCCCGCGATGACACCTTCCATGTTCTGACAGGAGAGCTTCACACCAGCAGCTGCGTGCAATTCGTTAACGGAATCGAACCTGTCCCTCGGATCCCTGATCTCGTCCAAAGGTTTCGGTTTCAGGATCGCCTTCACCCTTGTGACCACGGGTGCCCCTCTGGTACCCAATGCCACGGTGTCTCCCTTCTTCAGGACACCGTCGTAAAGAATCATATCCAATGTCTTTCCGAGTCCCTTCTCCTCCTTTATCTCCAGGATGGTACCCCTTCCGGGGCCCTCGGCCTTGGCCAACTGCGATTCCAGGAAACGCTGTGCCAGACCTATCAACATAAGCAACAGGTCGGGGACACCGATCTCCTCCTTGGCACTGATCGGTACCAACGCGACGGCCTTGGTGAAATCATCTATCCTGTCGTATCTGTCAGCGGATATGCCGTGCATCGACAGGTCGCCGATGACTGAATACAACCTCTCCTCAAATGCCGCTATGGTGTGTGCCTGCTGCCTCTTCTCATTGAGGACGAAGGGTTCACCTTTCTCCACCACCCAACCCTGGATGGCATCTATCTTGTTCAGTGCGATGACGAAGGGCGTCTTGTACTGCCTCAGGATCTTTATCGATTCGATGGTCTGCGGCATTATCCCTTCCCTGATGTCGATGACGAGGACGGCGATATCCGCAAGGGAACCTCCCCTTGCCCTCAGGGTGATGAACGAATGATGTCCGGGTGTATCGATGAAGAGGAGACCTGGCACATCGAACTTCTTCTTACCGATCAGCGGACCGCAGACCTTGTAGATGTGGTCGATCGGGACCTCGGTCGCACCGATGTGCTGCGTTATAGCTCCTGCTTCCCTCGCCTGTACGGATGTTCCTCTGATCGCATCCAAAAGCTTGGTCTTTCCATGATCTACATGTCCCAATACACTTACAACCGGTTGTCTGATCGCCATCTTCATCGCCTGTGCGGAAATCGTAATCGTCCCTTAAGTAATTGCCCATGGAGGTACCCCCAGATTGACCGTTTCCAATGGAAAGAGAAGGTCGGAACAACCCATTATTACCATGTACCGTCATTCATCCGCATGGGCTACGGACTCGGAGTCGATACAGGGGGCACGTTCACGGATGCCGTCATCTTGGACCTAGAGGACCACCACGTCATCTCCAAAGCGAAATCACCCACTACACACAACGACCTATCGGTCGGACTTTTCGAATCCGTACGCAAGGTGTTGTCCGATTCCGATGTATCCCCATCCGATATCGAACTGATAGGTGTGTCCACCACCCTCGCGACCAATTCCGTCCTGGAAGGGAAGGGAGGGGATGTCGGCCTCATACTGATAGGATGGATGCCGAACGATGCCAAGAACATGGGTGCCAAGGAGATCGCCTATGTTAGGGGCGGTTACGACAACCGTGGGAAAATGAAGGAACCACTGGATCCGATACAGGTGAAGGAAGCCATATTGGGTATGGCCGATCATGTAGAGGCTATCGCCATTTCCGGATTATTCTCCATAATCAACGCATCACAGGAGAAGGAGGTGAAGAAGATGGCCTTGGAACTCACAGGGCTCCCCACCGTGGCAGGGTACGAACTGTCTTCCTCATTGGGAATAGACCTGCGTGCAGAGACGGCCGTGCTCAACGGTAAGCTGATACCTTCCGTTAGCAGGTTCTTCGATGGTCTGGAGAGAACGTTCAGAGAAATGGGGATGACCGCACCTATCATGATGTACAAGGGTGACGGTTCGGTCATGACATTATCGAAGGCGAAGACATCACCGGTCGAGTGCATTTTCTCAGGTCCCGCTGCAAGCGCCATGGGTGCGAGAGCGATGACCGGCGAGAAGGACTTCATAATGGTGGACATCGGAGGCACATCCACTGATGTGGCACTGATGAAGAAAGGACTCCCCGACATACGTGAGGAGGGTGCCAACATACATGGTTGGAGGACCATGGTGAAAGCGGTCGATATGTACACCATGGCATTGGGAGGGGACTCCAGGATCGCGATACCTGAGGCTACGATCGAAGTATCTCCGGGTGTCACAATCCCCGTACCGACGATCTCCCGTTTCCGCTCATTCAACTTCACCATAGGTCCGGACAGGGTTATGCCCTTGTGCAGACTGGCGGAGATGGATCCGGGGATCTGTCCCCGTCTTGAGAAGTCTGGTGTGTTAGACTACTACGTACTGAACGATGTCCCCTGCGACGGCATCACGGAGAAGGAAAAGAAGATCATCGAATCGCTGAAGGAAGGGCCAAAGACCAAGATGGAGATCGCGGATTCCATACCAGGGGTGTGGGTGATCACGCATGAGATCAACAACCTGTCGAAGAGGGGGATCGTTTCGATGGCGTCATTGACACCCATCGACCTCGTAGTCTACAACAAAGCCTTGGACATAGGGAACAGGGACGGCCCGGTCGCGGCGATCAATGCTCTTTCCGACAAACTGAGAATGGACAAGGATGTCGTGGTATTCAGATTGCTGGATATGATCCACGAGAGGATCGCCCAATCCATCCTGATAAGGCTGATGGATGACAAACTCGATGGATGGAGGAATCCCAGGGCCAAGATCATCCTGGACGAGTTGGCCGCTATGAATAAGAAAGGTAACTTCTCATTGCTACCTCATGTCGAGATACCGATCGTCGGTATCGGTGCTCCGACGAGATATCTCATGGGGGATGTCGATAAGAGACTCGGAACGGAGACCGTGTTCCCCGATGACGGCAATGTCGGAAATGCGATAGGTGCGATATCATCCAAGATAACCGAATGCTACACCGCCATAATCGTCCAGATGAACGATCACACCTACAGCGTCACCATCCCATATTCAGGTCAGACGCTCACTTCCGGAAAAGAGGAGGCGATCGCAATGGCAAAGAGGTCGCTGGAGGAACTGCTGACATCCAAACTGAAGTCCGAGGGTGCCAAAAACATAACCATAAGGTTCGAGATGAAGATGAACTCCTCCCCGCTAGATGTCACCGGTGAGACCATCGATGAGACCTATTTCGAGATCGAGGGGCGCGGAATAGGCGACCCGACCGTCAAATCCTGGAAAAATACTGTTCAGTGACGGGCCGAAGCCCGCCACTTAAAGTTTTGCGTTTACTCGTAAGTCCACTTGTCCAGTGTCCTGTCGTAGGTGCAGAGTTCCTCTGGCTTGAAGAAGATCGAGATCTCCCTCTTTGCCGATTCGGGTGAATCGGAGCCGTGGATGATGTTGACACCTGTGACCATTCCGTAATCTCCACGGATGGTTCCGGGTGCGGATTCCTGAGGATTCGTCTTACCCATGATGTTCCTGCAGACCTGGACGGCATTGTCGCCTTCCCAGACCATTGCGAGGACAGGTCCGGATGTGATGTACGAGATGAGTGAGTCGTAGAACTTCTTGCCCTTGTGCTCGCCGTAGTGGATCTCAGCGGTCTCCTTGGGGATGACCATGAGCTTCATGGCAATGAGCTTCAGTCCCTTCTTCTCGAAACGTGTCACGATCTCTCCACAGAGTCCGCGCTGGACCGCATCGGGTTTGATCATGAGGTACGTCTGTTCCATTGCCATGGAATTCACTCCTTGCTCTCGGCTGCCTTCTCGGCTGTCCTGATACGGATGGCCTTCTCGGCTGCTGCCTTCTCGGTCCACTCAGTGGTCCTGGGCACTCTCTTCAGCTCGACCATGTTCTTGTAGCACTTGTTGGTGCAGAAGTTGAAGACCGAGCCATCCTTCTTGACGTACATCTTGCCTGTTCCGGGCTCGATGTCCCTGTAACAGAATGAACATTTTCTGATCTCTGCCATCGAAATCACCTCATTCCGAGTTTCCTGGCTTCTCTGGATGTCTCCCTGAGCATCAGGATGTCACCCATTCTGACAGGACCCATGATGTTCCTGGTGATGATCCTTCCCTTGTCACGTCCATCAAGAACACGGACCTTGACCTGGGTAGCTTCACCAGTCATTCCGGTACGTCCGATGATCTCGACGACCTCTGATGGGATGCTATCTGTGTCGACCATTCAAACCACCATCAGTTCTTCAGAGCCTTGACTGCTTCTGCGATCTCGTCACAAAGTGCCTTACCCTTTCCGACATCGATGATTGCGATGGATGCGGTGGGCTTCTCAAGTCCGATTGCGTTACCGAGCTCTGCCTTTGCGGGAACGTACACGTAAGGAACTCCCCTCTCTTCGCAGAGTGCGGGCATGTGTGCGAGAATCTCTGGGGGCTCGACATCGACCGCCATGATGACGATTGCTGCCTCTCCTCTCTCAACAGCTTTGGTGACCTCATTGGTTCCCTTCTTGATCTTGCCGCCGTCCCTTGCCATCTCTGCAAGGTTGTAGGCTTTGTCTGACAGCTCTTTCGGTGTCTCAAACTTAACAAATACAGACATTTCAATTACCTCTTTCAGACGCTTACGCGCCCTCATCATTCATTGGCTCTAAAGAGCAAACGGATTAGCTCCTTACCCTATATAAAGATGCCCCTTGTATTATAGGTAAGAAAAGGACTATTACTCCATCACCCTACGGTATACGTCCTCGACGACATCGACCGTGGCCTTGACCGTACGTACCTCGGACTCTTTACGGGCCTTCATACCCAGATCCTTACGTAGCGTATCATCGGACAGCATCCTGTTCATGGCTTCGGCCAATGCCTTGGGGTCTTTCGGTGGCACCAGGATGGCACCCTCGCCGACGGTGTCGGGGAGACCGTTCACATCGGTACATACCAACGGTTTCCCGTATGACATCATCTCCATGGCCGCGAAACCATAGGATTCGTAAATGGACGGCATGACAAAGAATCTGCACCTCTTGATGAGTTCCGCCTTCTCCTCCTCGGAGACCCATCCCTTCAGTTCCACCCTGTCCGACAGACCGTATCTCCTGACCGCCTTCTGAAGACGTTTGAAATCAGGCCCCTTGCCGCAGAGGATGAGTTTACAATCCACATCCTTCATAGCCTGCATCAGATAATCCAATCCCTTGGTGCGGACCAATCTGCCTAGCGAAAGGATGTAATCGCCCTCCTCGGTGGATACCTCGGGGAACGTCTCCAAGAACGGTGTGGCAACATTCACCCTGCTCTCGTCTATCCCGCGCCTCACCAGGTCGCTCTTGACGTAGTCGCTCACAGCTATTATGTGGTCGAAGGTGTCCAACGTCTTCCTGAACCTGTTGTCGTTGATCTCGGACAGCGTGTGCTGCCACCCGATGCCCTCACCCCACATATTGTGATATGTGAACACCTTCTTGCCCTGATAATGACGCATGTCCTTGCTGTAGGACGGCGCCCATCTGTAGTTGAAGTTGACGACATCCGCATCCAATCCGTTCAGGGTCTCAAGAAGTCCCTTGGACGAGATGTACGGCGGATTGTAGATCTTGATGAACCATGAAGGCAGTCTGATGACATGATAACCGTCGGAGAACTCCTCTCTGGGTTCAGTGCCTTCCAACTGTCCGGTCACGATGGTCACGTCATGACCTCTGGCCACCATCTCCTTGGCGATCAGGTGCATCCTGTGCTCTATACCGCCGAACAATGGATAGAAATACGGGTTGACATCAACAACCTTCATGCTCGCCCTCCTTCTCCTTCCTCTCCTTCTTTTTCCTGAAGTATGTGGCCACAAGGCTCAATGCCATGATGCCGATGACGAATCCTATCGTGATCCAATCCGCTTCCGGACCCTGGAAGTATGTATAGAAGAAATTGGCGAACAACAGTATCAGTCCGTACTTTATGACACACCCTATGACCAGATAGAACAAACCTCTGCTGAGTTTCCAGGAGTCTATCAGACTTAAGAAGGCACCGGTGAACGGTATCATCGGTGCGAAACGGTTGATCAATATGGCGCGTTCATCACTCACCACAAGGAATTCCGCATACTTGTTGGCGATGAACTTCAGTTTCTTCGGTACGTGGATGTACTCCACGATGAAATACAAGGTGGATACACCTGCGATCTCCGATACGATCGCGGTGAGCAGCATCACCAGACCCCATGGTACGGATGGGTTGTACATGAACCCCATTATGAAGAATATCTCCGGTAACGTCGGGAAGATGACCGAATCGATGTAGAACACCAGGAACACGAATATGATGACACCGACAGAGCCGTAGGGTCCGAAGAGATCGTACATCCACTGGCCTATCGAGAACATGCAATCACTCCTTCTTCAGACAGTCGTTGTACAGTTCGATCATCCTGCTCAGGAACATCGGGACCGAGAACTCGGATGCAGTCTCCATGGCCTTCTGTCTGAGTTCATCGTCCGCATCCAAGGCCTTCCTGAGTCTGTCCGCACAGTCCTCGACGGAATCCTCAAAGAGGAAGCCGTTCTCACCGTCCCTGATGTAATCCTCGAAGGCCCTCGCCTTCGCACAGACGGTAGGTATACCGCAGGACATGGACTCCAGAGCGCATAGGCACTGCGTCTCGAACCTGGATGCCACAGCGGCGACATCCGCCGCTGCGTAATGCATCACCAGTTCCTCATCCGGAACGAAACCGGTCAATGTGACACGATCGGAAAGACCCAGCTCATCGGCCAACTCCCTGAGGGAGTCCATGGCAGGACCCTTTCCGACGACCAGAAGACAGACATCGTCATCCAACAGTTTCAACGCCCTGATCAGTATGTCCACGTTCTTCTCAAAAGAGACCCTTCCTACGCAGACTATCACTCTCTTGTCCTGAAGGCCGTATCTCTCCCTTATAGGAGTACCGTCAACATCGGGTGAGAACCTCTCCCTGTCCACCGGTGTGGGGATGACCCTGATATCCTTGACCTTGATCCCCTTCTCCACCAGTTCATCAGCGGTGGCCTGCGAGGGTGCGACTATGGCATCCACCCACTTGGTCATGTAACGCAGATACTTCCACACCAGCTTCTCACCGGTCTTCTGGGACATCTTGATCGGTGAGTAGTACTTCATGGTGTCACCGACCATCGTATGGAACGTCATTATCACCGGGATGCCTAATCTGTGTGCCGATATCACCCCTTTCAAGGCCATCAATGCCACACCCTGGATATGCACGATGTCGGGCTTGACCTGCTTCATGATCCTCTTGGTATGTGATGGATAGATCGGTACGAAGTAACCGGGATAGCTTCTAAAAGAAACGGATTTGAAATAAATGACACCGTCCCTGTGCTCCCCTCCCTTTCCTGGATCAGGGGCGATTATCTGTGTCTCCACCCCGTTGGAATTGAGAACGCCCTCCATTATGTCAATGCAGGCAACGACCCCATCCCTGGTCGGATGGTAACTATCGGTTACTATAGCGACCTTCATTTCCGTTTACCCATCGACGCGACAGTATATTAACAGATACGCGGGAATCGTATCAGTTCATGTGGTTCTCATCGGTGTAGACGACCGTCGAACCGCATTCATCGAATCTGAACGGCATCTCCCTGAAGTCGGACAGCGCTTCCCTGACGGCGGCCTTCTCCCTCTGTCCGACGTACAGGAGCATGAATCCGTTGCCTCCGGCACCAAGCAGTTTCCCGCCAACCGCTCCCGCATCCAATGCTTTCTGGTATGCGACGTCGATCAGGTCGGATGATATACTTGAGGAGATGCCTCTCTTCAATCTCCAACCCTCATCCAGGATCCTTCCGAGTGAATCGATGTTGTTCTTCTCCAGTTCGCATTTCAGACGCTCGGTCAACTTGCAGAGGGAGATCCTGTTGTCATCAGACGAACCCCCTGAATAGGTACTCATGACGTCGTCGGCCTTCCTTGTGCCTCCGAGATAGAACATCATCAGCCTGTCGTTGAGCTCCCTTTTCGCCTCTGCTGATATCCTGACGGGCTCCACATCCACGGTATCATCCTTATTGAACCTGATGAAGTTCATGCCACCGTATGCAGCTGCGTACTGGTCCTGCTTCCCTATGGGGCCCTTCAGCCTCTCTATCTCGGTCTCGCATGCCTCGGCGGCAAGGCCCTCCTTGGTCACTTCCATCCCGAGATACGTCCTCACGGCATTGACAAGACCTACTGTGAAGGTACTCGATGATCCCAACCCCGTACCTGCTGGCACATCTGCAAGACTGTTCACATCCACTCCGTTTATGCCGTATCTGGTGAACACGTCCCTGAAGATCTTGTGCCCTATCTTCTGCGGGGATGACACATTCTCAACCTGCGAGTACTTCACAAGTATCCTGTCGGAATAGAAGGAACCCATCATGGTGATGTAGATGTACTTGTCGATGGACGTGCTGAGTACACAACCCCCGTATTTCCTGTAGAACTCGGGAAGATCGGAACCTCCCCCACAGAAACTCACTCTGAATGGCGTCCTTGTCGTCAGCATCTTATCACGGTACGAAGAATAATTCCTCTTCCAGTTCTAATACCTTTACCGTATCCCCGATCTCCTGTCCCTCGGGTATGCGGAGGTCTATCGTATTGTAGTTGCGGGGGTGCAGCACCTGAATCTCCTTATCGGATACGGATACCACGGTGGTCTCCGGGATCTCGTCACGCTTGCAGATGACCCTCATATCCTGAAGCTCGGTCTTCTTCACAGGTATGTCACGGAAACTGTTAAGGTCTATCACACGGCCGCCGTTCCTGCTGACCGCACTGAGCAGATGCGGCTTACCGTTGTATTGGACTATGTCACCGACATGATAACCCGGCAATCTGACCAGGAAGGTCACACGGTACATCTCCTGTCCGTCGGAGGTCTGTCCCACCAACGATGCGGATTCCTTCTCCTCCGCTCCGTACCTGTCCACCAACTCCCTCGTGATCGACCTGCCCATCGCTGTGGACGAGAGGTAGAAATCCACTCCACCGATCGCCTTCTGTATCTTCGTGATGAACAGATCGCGGTTGTTCCTGGCCATGTCATCGACGGACCTGCGGACGTATCTGACGACCTCCTCCCTCAGGTCCTCGTCGAGATTGCGTTCGCCGCTGCGGAGCTGTATTATCGCCTCGTAATAGCTGCCGAGCTGCCTGGAACATCTCTTGCATACGCCGTTCTTCAGACGCACGATGGTGCTGTCCTCGTCCCCGGTCATCACACCGTTTACATCGAGATCGAACTGTACGTGGACGACGAAGTTCTTCTCGTCCTGCCTCTCGATCATCTGTCCGACGGACACCAGTCTCGCCTCAGGTATGATCATCGCCGTGTTCATGGCTATCTCTAGGATAGCGTCATCCTGCGATACCTTCAGCCACTGGTCCCTGAGGGCGTATTCCCCGCAGTTGGAACATTTGATGAGATCGACATGATGAGGCATGGTGACCAACTTCCTTCCGTTGAGGAAGCATTCCATGCAAAGACCGTTGATGGTGTCAACGTCCTCCTTTCCGCATTTGACGCAGAACATCAGCCCTTCACTACCTGTGCGTGCTTGGTCTCGCCTATCACGAGTACGCAATCCTCGTCCACGAACCCGTTCTCGATCGCCAGCGATATCGTCCTCTCACCTACGAGGTTCATTATCGTCGCGGAGCGCATCCTCTCGACGAAAGCTTCCTCGGGTACGAGTTCACCGTTGTAGAATTCGTCGTTGACGGTTATCATCATCCCGTTGCCTCTGTAGGTGTTCCCCAGGACATCCTCGTCGCAGGCCGCCAGGATCCTCTCGTCACGGTTGGAGTGTATACGTACGTAGATCATCATACCGCCTTCCATTTCCCATCCTCGTATTCGTAGATATCGTTGCTCTGGGCAAGGACGTTGATCATCGATTTGACCTGTGACGAGGTCAGGTCCGGATGGTTGAGACAGATCTGTTCCACGGTCATACCTGTGCCATAGGGATCCATACGTATATCCTCCAGTATCTCCTTCCTTATCTCCTCTAACGCCTTGCGCTTGTCCCTGTCCTTCTTGCTGAAATCGTTACCGAACATATCCACATCGTAGCTGTCACCGGATTTCGCGACCTTCTCCAGATAGAATCTTACAAGATTGATCGCTATCGTCGCATCCCTGTCGTCGACGATGGGGCTCAGCCTTGATTTCGCCGAAGCCTCCGAAAGACGTACATACGCCTCCAGCTGCCTGGCGGTGATGGTGACCTGGTTCTCGGCATTGCCTAGGGTCCTGATATTGAGATACTCGTCCTGTATCATTTTGAAGGCGGTATCGCTCATGATCGGGAAGCAGTTCTGTTTCGCATAGGAAACGTACTTCCTGATGATCTCCTGACTGTAGATCGGCTCCAGGTTGTTGGTGTCCTCCAGGATCTTCTCCTTGTCGACGCCTTTGATGTTCTCGTATTTGGAGTTCCTGACCTCTCCCCTCCTCTGGGAGTTCAGCACATGTTTCGACAGACGGGTGTCGTTTTCGGTATCGGGCTTGTCGTACAGTGTGAATATGAGATCGAAACGCGACATGAGTGCGGGAGGCAGATCTATCTGACCTACGATCTTCTCGGTGGGGTCGAACCTTCCCATCTTGGGGTTCGCCGCAGCCAACAACGAGCACCTGCTCTGAAGTGTCGCAGTTATACCCGCCTTGGCGACGGATATCTTCTGCGATTCCATCGCCTCATGCAATGACGACCTGTCCTGTGCGGTCATCTTGTCCAACTCATCGATACAGGCCAATCCCTTATCCGCAAGGACGAGTGCTCCTGCCTCGAGTGTCCATCTCCCGTCCCCGAAATCATCCTTCACCGCTGCTGCGGTGTTGTGTATGACGAAACCGTTACCGATGAAGGCATGTGACGGCTCTATCGTGAGATCGTACACGTATTCAGGCATGTCATCCACCAGTACCTCGATCTCCGTTATCGGCAACAGGCGCATGTTATCCCTGACCGTCGATACGAGATCACCAAGGGCGAGGTCCTTTGCCTCCACCCAGTCGAATATCGGACCCTTCATCGCCTGTATCTTGGTCTCTGGAGTCATCATCAGCGATGACCCTCCGACCGTTATCCTGTATAGTTTCTCGGGAGTCTTTATCTTCCATACGTACGTGACCGGAAGGTATCTGACCGAACCCAGGTCGCCTATGGACTGTATGCTGACAGGATCGATGGCCTGCCTCCAGATGCCCGGCCTGTACTCCTCCGGTGAGTCCATCCTTGCATCGACGAAGTCGCCGATCATCTCGATCTCACCGCTCTCCTTCAGGATATACGTGTCCCTGCTGACGCAGAGACCCGCTGCGGATGCCGATTTACCGGATGCGTAGATACCCCTGGGAGACAGTCTGCTCATGTAGGACAGGATCTGCGACTTCGCCACTCCGGGGTCTCCGACCATCAGGATGTGTATGTCCCCCCTCTGCACCGTACCGTCATCCAACTGCTTCTGCGTCCCGCCGAACAGCTGCAACGCCACGGCCTGTTTGATCTCGTTCATACCGAAGATGGTGGGTGCGATGGATTGGGTGAGCTTGTTGAAGAACTCGGGATCATTGGACATCTCCAATATCTTCTTCTCATCTTCCTCCGTGATCTCCACCTCATCGTATTCCTCCTGCGTGTACTCCACGGAAAGGATATCGATGAACACGTCGAAAATTGTGGATTTGTCACGGTCGGCCTTCTCCGACGGCCTCAGTATACCGTTGAGCGTGACCCTGTTCCCCGGCGTTATCTTTCCTGAGATGTCATCCTCGATGAAACCTGTGATCCTCTCGGGCTGTGCCCCTCCCCTGAGTCCCTCTGGATTCTCCTGGATCTCGATCTTCTGTGTATCCGAGAAAACGGATGTCTCCTGTTCTAGATTGAATCTCAGTGCGGCCTTGTTGCATGCATCGTTTATGCACATAACGGGTTCTTTGGCGTACATCCCCTTCTGCGGCACCCAGATGTCCGCACCGCATCTGGCGCAGATGTAGTGGGCGTTTATCATCTTCGGTTTGGGGATGGTAGCCTTCCTGACCAGACCGTCCACTGCCACCAGTCTTCCGAGATGCGAGGCCCTCAGGTTCCTGATCTCCACATGGGCATCCCTGGGGAGCTTCTCCACCCTTAGGTTTATGGTATTTGCAGGATCCCATGAGGCGGGCATCTTCTTCTTGACCGCCGCCTCTCCAAGTCTGATGCATCTGTCGGGTTTCTCGAGGATATAGGAGGCGAAATCCGGGTTGTATACGTCTATATCGGCATACTGAACGAACAGGCTCTTCCTCTCACGATAATTGTCCTGAACCTCCGCTATCTTCAAACGGTACGTATCGTTGCTCAGTATCTCCTCCCAGAACTTCAGTATGTCCTCATCCTGATATGCCGTCATCTTATGCTCACCTCCGTAGGATCCTTTGATCTGCATTCATCGTCGACCCACCAGACCCATCCGCCCTTCTCCATCGAGACCTCGCCTTTCACGAATCCCGCCTTCTTGAATTTCATCAGGGTCTTGGCGAAATCATCCGGACAGTGGTAGTCGAACAGCTCCACAAGGCGTGCCTCCGCCTCGCTGGTCGATAACTTCTCGTTCCCGAAAGCCGTCCAAACATACCGGACCACGTCGCCGACGATCATGTGGAAACCTAAAAGACGTTACCTATAATAAAGCGATGATTCGGCCCCTCATCCTTTGCGTATGGATTCGATGTACTCGTTCTGGATACGGATTATCTCCGAACTGTCCTTCGCCCTACTGTAATCGTCCAAGAGGTTCCCGTTGAGTCTCATGAACTCCGGCGCCCAATTGAACCTTCCCATGAACGAATCCGCCTGTTCCCTCTCGCCCATGATGATGAGGGAGGCCATCACCGCCTCCGCGCTGTTGAGCTCCATGGGCCTGCCCCAGTTGATCGGATTGGATGCCAGAAGATATGGCAATGCACGGTCGTTCGTATTCCTTGGTCTAGGGAAATCGTCTATGTTCGTCCATGTCAGGTCCATGACAACAAGACCGTGTCTGGCGTACCTTATGTCATCCGGGGACAGGGCCTTCTCCGCGAATGGCGAAAGCACGATCGAACCGTTTGGGATCGCCGAAAGCGACTTCACCTCCTTGGCGAGACCGAATTTCAGCATGCGCTTGGCGGTACACTTCTTGGGATCGCATTGATTCTTATCATAGACCAGAACTGGGATCATGCTACCATTGATCTAACCTTGGCCGGGTCATCGAAGTTCTCTTCCACCCATGCTTTCACAGATTCGATCAACCTCTTGTAGCATTCGTACAATTCGACGTCATCGGTGGCATCTTCGAAGTTCTCCTTCCTTCCGAAATCGTGAAGGCATTTCGGAGTCTTCCACGGGACAATGTCCTTGATCCTGTCATAGGTCGCCTTCTCAAGGTAGATGATGGCATCGAAGGATTCGGGCAGTTCCTTGTTGTTGAAATCCTTGGATGTCCCCATCCTGATGTCATAAGTAAGCTGGTACATCACGGATATGAGCTCGCAGTCCACGTAGTCGCATGTTGGTCCTGCACTGTACACGTCGTACATGTCGCCGAACATCTCCTTCACGAAATACTCCGCGACCTGTGACTGCAGGTCGTTCCTCTCATCGACGAAGAGTACCTTCATCCTGTCCTTCGATACGGACCTCTTGAACATACCACATGTTAATGATGGAACGTAGATAATTATTGGGGCACTCGAACGTGCTCGGATGTCGATATAAATGTAGGGGACGGGGTGTACCCCGTCCTTTCTATGATTTCATTCCCACTCGATGGTGGCGCATGGCTTGGGGGAGAGGTCGTAAAGCACACGGTTCACTCCCTTGACCTCTGTCAGGATACGCTGCGTGATCTTGTTCAGCAGCGGCCACGGTACCTCCTCGACGGTGGCGGTCATGGCATCCTTCGTGTTAACGGCACGGATGATGACGGGCCAATCCCAGAGGCGCTTCCCGTCCTTGACACCGGTCGAACGGTAATCTGGCACTACTGTGAAGTACTGCCATACCTTACCTTCCAGTCCTGCCTTGGCGAACTCCTCGCGCAGGATGGCATCGGACTCCCTGACAGCCTCGAGCCTGTCACGGGTGATCGCACCTGTGCAGCGTACACCGAGTCCGGGTCCGGGGAAGGGCTGACGGTAGACCATGTTGTCAGGAAGGCCCAATTCCTTACCGACGACACGTACCTCATCCTTGAACAGCAGCTTCACGGGCTCGACCAGTTCGAAATCGAAGTCCTCGGGCATTCCGCCGACATTGTGGTGGGCCTTGACACCGTTGGATTCCAGGATATCTGGATATATCGTACCCTGGGCGAGGAATCTGACTCCCTCGACCTTGCGTGCCTCCTCCTCGAACACCTTGATGAACTCCGCACCGATGATCTTCCTCTTCTTCTCCGGATCGGAGACATCCTTAAGCTTGTCGAGGAAACGGTCCACCGCATCAACGTATACGAGGTTCGCGTCCATCTCGTCACGGAAGACCTTCACCACCTGCTCCGGCTCCCCTTTACGGAGGAGACCATGGTTAACATGCACGCATGTCAGGTTCTTACCGATGGCCTTGATCAGGAGTGCCGCGACGACGGAGGAATCCACCCCTCCGGACAGCGCGAGGATGACCTTTCCGTCACCTATCTGCTCCTTCATCGCCTTTATCTGTTCGTCTATGAACGCCTTCGCCAATGCCGGCGTGGTGATCCTTTCCATGTCCTTGGGACGTACATTGCTGTCTGTCATGTTTCCACCTGTGTGATTCATTCCCACTCTATGGTCGCGGGAGGTTTGTTCGTAATGTCATAGACCACGCGGTTGACCTGGTCCTTCATAGTGTTTGTAATCCTTCTGGATATCTTGTCCAGAACATCCAACGGTATCCTTGAGAACTCGGCTGTCATGGCGTCGAAAGATGACACTGCACGGACGACGATCGTTCTTCCGTAGGCTCTCCTGTCACCCTGCACACCCACCGATTTGGATGGGAGGAGTGCCGCGAAGTATTGCCATGGCATCTCCATCTTACCGGCCGCAACGGCTTTCTGTATCTCATCTTCGACGATGAAGCACGCCTCGCGCACGATCTCGATATTCTCCGGGGTTATCTCCCCGAGACATCTGACCGCCAATCCTGGTCCGGGGAACGGCTGTCTCTCGGATGATTTGATACCGAGGTATCTCGCAACCTCCCTGACCTCGTCCTTGTAGAGGTCCCTCAGGGGTTCGCATAGTTCCATACCCATATCCTTGGGCAGTCCGCCTACGTTATGATGAGATTTTATCGTGTCCCTGACACCGTCACCCGATTCTATCCAATCCGGTGCGATGGTACCCTGCACGAGATATTTGGCGCCGAATCCCTTGGCCTCCCTCTCGAAAACACGTATGAACTTCTCACCGATGATCTTCCTCTTCTGTTCAGGTTCCGTTACGCCCGCCAATGCATCGAAGTACTCCTGACTGGCATCCACTATCCTGAAGTTGACACCGAGATCCTGAAGCATACCGCGGACCTCGTCCGTCTCGCCCTTCCTCATCATGCCAGTGTCGACATAGATCGCCAGGAGCCTGTCCCCTATAGCCTTGCTGGCCAGGACGGCGGCGACCATGCTGTCCACCCCTCCAGAGCATGCAATGATAGCTTTGCCATCAATCTTCTCCTTGATCAGGGAAATCTGCTCATCCGAGAACCTGTCAGCTTTGAACATCCGATACCTCCTTGGAATCCTTCAGTACCTTGTCCGCCATCTCCTTCCTGTAATCACAGAGCGCCTTGCGCAGCTTTTCATCATTGACTGCGAGGATCTCCGCTGCCAATATGGCTGCGTTGTCACCCCTGTCCAATCCGACGGAAGCCACTGGTATACCGGGTGGCATCTGTACTATGGAGAGGATGGCATCCAATGTCATCTTACCGCTCACAGGGACGCCTATGATCGGTTTTGTAGTGAACGAGGCCATGACTCCGGGGAGCGCTGCGGACATTCCGGCGATCGCGATGAGGACCGAGGCATCGGTATCCTTTACCAACTCCTCCACCCTCTTCGGTGTCCTGTGGGCCGATGCGACGGCCATCTCGTAACTGATTTCGAATCTCTTGAGAAGTGCGGTAGCCTTCTCGGCGACCGGCAGGTCGCTCTTGCTACCCATGATGATGAGGACTTCAGGCATCGGATGTACGATTACATCATTCGTTATTAATTTTAATCGCGCGCACACGCTCCTGCCGGTCTGCACTGGACCAGTGGCATGTAAAGCACCACGATTAGAAAGTGACTATCGAACTGCATCCGAAACTCGATGGATTCCTAATCCAGGATATGTTTCATTTATATACTACCGATTTGGATTCGACTATCCTAAAATAGAGTTCTGTTTAAATACTCGATTTTACTCGAATATAAAGGATATCCAATGTTTTATATACGAAGTGCCCTTACACTGCCTTGTTATTATCCTACTGTTCTTGAGAGGCGATTTACAATGGAATGTCTGGGTGTCGTTGAGACCTTCTCCGGTGAGGGGAGATTCGTCGTGAAGGCTTCGTACACACCCGAGACCGATGACCCCATCTTCGACTCGAAAGGTAACAGGATAGGTACGGTCAAACGCATCTTCGGCCCTGTCGACGGACCATACGTCACTGTATCGTGCACAGACGGGAAGGTCCAGAACGACATAGTTGGGAAGAAGGTGTTCTTCAAAGGGGAGGCCAAACATGGCAAAGGTAAGAGAAGGAACTGAAGAGGTCGAGAAATGTCCCGAATGCGGGAGCAAACACCTAGTTCGTGATTACGAAAGAGGGGAGCTCATTTGTGAGGATTGCGGACTGGTCCTGGATGACCAGTTCATCGACCAAGGGCCTGAGTGGAGAGCATTCGATGTCGAGCAGGGTGAGAAGAGGGCGCGTACCGGTGCCCCGATGACGTACACCATTCACGACAAGGGTCTTTCGACCGAAATCTCATGGAAGAACAAGGACAGCTACGGGAAGAGCATTCCTACAAGGAACAGGGCCCAGCTGTACAGACTCAGGAAATGGCAGAGAAGGATCCGTGTCTCCAACGCTACCGAGAGGAACCTGGCATTCGCACTGTCCGAACTGGACAGGATGGCATCCGCGATGGGTCTGCCGAGGAACGTCAGGGAGACCGCTGCAATGATCTACAGGAAAGCGGTCAACAAGAACCTGATCAGAGGAAGGTCCATCGAAGGCGTCGTTGCAGCATCGCTGTACGCCGCATGCAGACAGTGCGGTGTCCCCAGGACATTGGACGAAGTTGCTAACTCGAGCCGTGTCGGAAGGAAGGAGATCGGAAGGACCTACAGGTTCATGACACGTGAGCTCAAGCTCAAACTGATGCCCACCAAACCTCAGGACTACGTCCAGAGGTTCTGTTCCGAACTGAAGCTCTCGGGAGAGGTACAGAGCAAGGCCGCCGAGATCCTGAAGGACGCATCCGAGAAGGAGCTCACCTCCGGAAGGGGTCCGACCGGTGTGGCCGCCGCTGCCATCTATATCTCATCGATCCTGTGCAACGAGCGCAGGACGCAGAGAGAGGTTGCCGATGTGGCAGGAGTGACAGAGGTCACCATCAGGAACAGATACAAGGAACTCACCGAGAAACTCGGTATCGAGATCCAGCTCTGAAACTATCCGAATGGGTGCCCGGAAGGGCGCCCACTTCGTCTTTTTATACAAACTGACAACCGTTAATTGCCGACGGGTTTTATACGCGTAAAGTATCTCACTCATCCATGTTCAAGGACATGAAACCGGCTACGCTGTTCGCCATCTCAGGGTTCCTGATGGCGATCACCCTGGGCGGAGGGTCGCTGATATCCATCCTTCTGTATCCTGACTGGAGCATCACCGCCAATTCATTCTCCGATCTAGGTTCAGCGGAATCGCCGTCGAAGGTCTTCTTCAACACCATCTGCATCATATCCGGTATATTCCTTTTCATATTCTCCGTCGGATACCTGAAGTACGGAAGGAAACTCGCAATAATCGGCGGACTGGTACTTCTGGTGGACAGCGTCGTTCTAGTCCTGGTTGGTGCTATCTCGAAGGAAGTGAGCTTCGACCTACACCTCCTGGTGTCCATGCTCTTCGCATCACTGTTCCTGGTCGGAGCGGCATTCATCTGCGTAGAGGATGTCCTTGAAGGTAACTGGAAATATGTTCTCCCGGTGGCCATCGCCGGATTGTTCGTACTCATCGTATGGGGATTGTACCTATCACTGGGAGAAGAGAACGTACCGTACGGTGTGGCTCAGATCATATCGTTCGGGGCGGCGTTCACATGGTTCATATGTGCCACATACAAGAACCTGAAAGTGGGCATCGGTAAGGAGAACGACATCACGGCCTGAACCACTCGAACTCAAGGTACTCCACGGACTTCCCTATCCTGCAGAACAGGAACTCCTTCTTCACACCTGTGCTCAGGCGTACCGCCCTGGATATCTCGGGCCACATAGCGCGGTTGGATGTATCCACAGCGTGCATCAGATATCTGGCGTGCACATCATCGGGAGAACCCTCGTAAGCCCTGAAGTGGGTACCGTACTTGAGACCGGTCTTCACGATCAGCCCTCTGGACCTGGCATCGGAATAGGCCTTGAAACGAAGGTCGAACTCCTCCTGCGAATCCCTGCCGAACTCCATCAGTTCCTCCAATGTCAGTTTCTTTCCCGACATCGTCACGGACAACTGTTTCCTGCCCATGAGATAACAGGCTTCCAGGATGGACATCTGAAGGACGTTCTCGATCACCTTTCCGAAGTATCCGTTCTCGTAGATAATCATGGAATCGTTAGGATCGAAAACGAAGACACGGTCCCTTATGAGCTGCCCTGTTATCCTCTGGGTCTTCTCCGGGAACACATCGCCCTTGGGATCGCAATGGGACATTTTGTAGTACAGGACATCCCCCTCCTCGTCCACGACACCATACAGAAGTGTCTTACCCTTGTTCTCGGTCTGATTCAACTCACCGGAGAACAGACTGATGTCGAAGGCCGCACGCTCGGAGACCGCCCTCACCAGATAGATGGGACGGGAGTTGCTCATAGTCTTACCCCTGGGGAACACCGACATATCGAACGTCCCGCTCTCGACCTTGACGACCATACCCCTTCCGCGGAGCTCACGGTACACCATGTATTTGATATCGAAATCGGAATAATTGGATGCAGAATAATTGAACAAGTCCTCGAAGGTCATCTCCTCCTTCCCGAGGAACACCTGTAACCTCTTGCTCTCGACCAGATACGTCGCTTCTATGAGATCGAGTTCGATGCCGCCACCCCTCATGGGATAACCGTAGTTACCCTTGGAATAGAGACGATTGCCTTCTGTCTGATCCCTTACATAAACG
>JAFSYZ010000111.1 GCA_017455785.1 Candidatus Methanomethylophilaceae archaeon | reverse complement strand
TGAAATGTGAAAAGTGGCCGACAGCGTTTCTGAGTTCCCGTACACTTGCGCAATACAGTACAGTCAGAGACGCAGGCGGGCTTAACTGCCGGGTTCGGAATGGGACCGGGTGTTACACCGCCGCTATGGCCGTCGTACCGAGACTGTGTATCCTGGTTCGATATAAAACGGTTTCTCTGATACAAAGGTAATCATACGACCGTTCGGTGACCTCCCCTTTCTAATTTAAATATCGGAAAGACGAACCCTAGAAGGACAGTGTGCCCTAGGACAGAATAAGGAGGTAGCGACATGGTAGTGAAGATGCAGCCATTCAGAATAAAGGAGATCGATGAAGAGAACAGGATCATCAGATTCGATCCTTCCAAACATGGTAAGATCACAGGATCCAGATTCTATTCGATACTCGGTGAAGATCCCTACACATCGGAATTCGCTGCCGCATGCAACATTTCTAGGATCTACACTGACTATGAGGAAACAAAATACACTCTGGCAGGGGAGGCTATCGAACCTATCATCAGGAACCATGTCCGCGACCATGCACATGACCTATTGGATGGATATCTGAGGACATCATCGAGTGACAATGTCGGAGTCGAGAATCCCGTTGCCGCTAAAGAATGCGGTTACGATCACTTCAGATTCGATCCGGTATTCGGAGGGATGGTCGACGGATACATCAGGGTGAACGGGAAGAGACGTGCCATCCTAGAGATAAAGACTGCAAGCAGCAGGGAAAAATGGACGGATGCACATGGCAACATCGCTTGTGCTCCTGATAACTACGTGCTGCAGGCCTCACTGTATGCGGAACTCTCAGAATTGGACGAGATAATATTCGCAGTCGGATTCCTGAACGAGGATGACTACGAGCATCCCGAACAGTGGACCCCGAAGGATGACAACTTCTACATCGTTTACAAAATGAAGAAGGACATCTCGGAGGAGATGGACTCCGGAAGAAAATGGTTCCAGAAGTACATCCTGGGAGGAGTCACCCCGTGCTGGTCCGACAGGGATATGGATATAATCAACAACCTCACCATAAGGAAGGTGGATTTCGTCCCCGGCGACCTTACAGAATTGATAAGGGAATATGCAGCATCCAACGATCCCTCTGTAGAACCCAGGATCAAAGAGCACCTGGAATCACTTGTCACAGGCAGCATGAAGGGTCTTGAATACGACCAGAACGGAATGACGTTCAGATTGATACCACGTCAGGATTCAAAAGGATTCGAAATGACCATCATCAAGAACTGATCTTGCCATTGAGTCTATCCTGTCTCCTTTTCCAATCCGGCATATACACCGCCAGCATCGAATGGAATGCGGGACCGTGATTCGGATACCTCAGATGGCAAACCTCATGGAGTATGACGTAATCGATGCATTCCAAGGGCTTATGTGCGAGCTTGGTGCTCAACCATATCCTGTTGACCCTGTGATTACATGTCGCCCATTTGGTATGCATGTACTTTGTCCTTAGGTCATCACACTGCAATCCGGTATAACGGGTCCATTTGTCAAGATACTCTTTGGCCACAGGCATCAGCTGTGTATTGAGATATCTCCTGATCAGGAGTTCCGGATCGCGTTGTGTCCTGACATAGATGCACCTATCGTCTTTAATCACATCATTAGAAGGCGAATCGATGATCATCAGCTTGAACTCATCCCCGAAAAGCATGATGGTATCTCTATCGGAATAACAGGCATAGGCCGCCTTCCTCTTGGCTATTGCCGAATCCAACCATTCCCTGTTGCTCTCGATGAATTCCTCCACCTCGGACATTGATGTACCCCTAGGTGCCGATACGTAGACCGAACCGTCCTTACGTACCCTGATATGAAGATTCTTGAGATTGCCCTTACAGAAATCCACATCGTAACCGCAGATCGTAATGGGCCTGGTTTTCTTAGATGCCATGTCATTCCCCTTGATGATCATCAGTAGAATTCTTTCCTATCATGATCAACGATGTAACCGTATTTCTTATTCTTCCAGAGCTGCCATTTCCACCGAATGGTCTCGATGTAAGTCTTTTCCAACTCTTCCGGATCCTTGATCAGAAAATCCATGAACATACCGTTACTTCCGTAGACCCTCATCTTGTCGGATGATTTGATGTCCTCTCCATTGAGTACGATCTTCTCAACGACAAAGGATTCGATTATCATGAATGAATACGAACGCCTATTGCGTACAGTCAGGTGGATCCTCGGATCTTCCTTCCATCTCTGTAACAGCAGTTCGATGACCTGTACCTTTGAGAACAACGGTATCACCCTCTCCATCTCTATGGGTCCGTTCTGCAGATGAATCCATCCGATATCATCCTCGGACATCAGAGTCCTGACACCGTACCTGTTGATGTATATGCCAGGATCAGATGTGAATGCTGAGGACAAGACCTCCGAGTTCTTCCTCAGCCTCTTCAACAATGAATCCAATAGGACTTCCTTACGGGTAAGGATGAATATCGTGATGACGAAAAGGATGACACGGACGACGTTATCCGAATACTTCACAATGACATCCACTATGAATGTCCCCTGCTGTACACTGAATAAGAACGGTAGGAAATCGACGATCGCCATCAATCCGACCAGTATGATCGCCTTCATACTGGATGGTGTGGACACCACCAATATCGAGAATGAGAAGTAGAGGATCACTAGAGAATCTACGACGAATATGATAGACATGGCATACTGGAAGATATCGTTCGAAACCAACCCCGGTAGCCTGAGCAGGAAGACGAACGCTGCCAAGGCCATCAGGCTGTATGCGGTACCTATCTTGAATCCCTTATTGTATGCAAGTGCGGTCAGTATGCCTCCAACGATCAATACGATACTGGACAACCATTCCGTCACCGTTGTGCCTTCGTTATCGATGGCGGCCGCGAAACAGAAGTAGAGACCGCAGACTACCATCACCGCGCCTAGGGTTATGATGTACATCGCACCCGGCTTCATTTCGTCTTCGCCTCCTGTCTGTTCACCCATATCTGTGATATCATCCTCCCATCGTCGAAGAAACGGAGATATCTGAAATCCTCCGTATCATTCTCCGGCACCACATCGGTAACGGAGAATCTGTTGGCAGCTATTATCGAACCTACATCATTGTTGATCATGGTGACATGTATCTTCTCGGAATCCCTCCATTTCTGCATAATCATGACAGACGGGATCCTCTTGTCCACAATCCTCAGCCTCTTCTCACATTCCACCGGACCGCCGTCTTCCACCGGTTCCCAATCGGAACGGTCATCCATCATCCTCAATAACGTCATGGCATCCGATTCATTGATCTTCAGGTCCCTTTCCAGAGAGTGGATAACACGGACACTCTCTATCCTTGTATTCGATTTCTCCAAGCTGGAACCGAATCTGAGTTCCTCAGTATCCATGATGATAAGCAAAGTGATATATTGGAAAAGTGAGACAACATAAGGAGCGACCTTCTCCCAGGGTGCTTGGACTTCGGTCTTGTACATGAATGCCAACAAGGCGATCTGCAGTAGGGCCATGAGAGAGGTCGTCGTGACCATACCTGTGCGTGAACGCGATGTCTCGTTGAGATAGTTGATACCCGAGTACATCAGGTTGCATGACATCCCGACGAAAACTATGCCGACCACGAAATAGATCTGATTGGAATTCGTCAGATAGGGGAACGAGACCAGCAATCTGTTGAAACCTAATGCGAATGCATAGAATCCGACCGCCCTGAGCAGATTCTTCCTGGGATCGAACAATATGCAGAATCCCATGATCATCTTCATCGAAGCGATAAGTGAACCCACCATCGGGCCCATGCCCTCCAGATTCCTGGAGTGAAGGATGATGATGAAATCGATTATACCCGATACTATGAGGACAAAAGAAAGGAAATACACGAGTTTAGACTTGAGCTTCACTATCTTCAGTCCAACCTTTCTTATCAAATCCATCATGTCCTCACTTCCTGGTGATGAAGTACAGGGTGATCACGGATACGGTCACAAGGATCACACTGATCACTATCGCGAAAGGCAGCTCCAACGCATCCCTGTTCTCCACCTGTTTGATCACATAATCCGATAAGTGCTGGATGTGCATGGTCACTATGCTCTTCCCTCCGATATCGGAATGTTCGCACTCGACCTGATGCAGCCTTCCTCCGTCATCCATGTAGTAGGCGCATATCGACATGCTCCCATCACGATGTCCCCTGTACTGAGTAGTCATCGTGATCCCGTCCCCGAGGGTCACTGTCCCTCCGTCGTCCTCGGCCTCGATCTGATAGACGGCCCCATCCCCGATGGAACTGCTCCTGTCGGTCATGGCCGATGCATCGCTGATCAGGACACGCATGCGCAATTCACCGTTCCATTGCTCCACGATCTTGGCACCTATCGTAAATGAACAACCGCCGATCGTTATCTCCACGGTCTCTATGGAACCGTCCTTGATCATCTGCTTCAGCGTACTGAACGTGTATTGATCCACAGTGATCTCGTCACAGTCCATCTTAATGGTGCACACTTCCCATTTGATCACGATGTCATTTTCAGTCACTCTGCCACTCCAGACCTCCTTCATTACGACGTCGCGGCTGGGCATTATATATTCGATTCTATAGACATCTTCTCCGTCGTACCATCCGACGAACGAACGACCCGATCCCTCTTCACCGGGATTCGGAAGAGCGATGGCCTCTCCGACATTGTGCATCTCCTTGATCTCGCCGATGGTTAGACTGTACTGTTTGGAACTGATCTCAGCGAAGAATACACCGTTATAATCGACGGCCGTGGCCGTTCCGTCCTCGTTCAGCTCATACCTCACATAATCCGCGCCGGAAGGGCATTGATCGAGCTTATAGCCGACCATAGGGCCTATAGACGCCTTCTCACCGATGGTTAGATCCAGATATGCTGTCGTATTATCCTTGAACGACACCGATATACCTGCCCCGTTGATGGTGGTGTTGAACGTCATGGGCATGGTGATACGCCCTGAGATGCTGGCCCCGTTCTGCAGGGTCATGTTTCCGATAAAGACGAAATCGTCGAAATGGACTTTCACCCCCTCCGATATTTCTACGTCCGCCATGAGGGTGCCTCCGCTAATGGAGATATCACCATTTTGCACGGTCACCCGTTCCATTCCATAAGTGTAATCGAGGACCAGACTGCCGTTGTTCATTACGATGTGGGCCCTTTCACCATTCACCACCTGGGCCTCCAGATCAAATTTGACCGCATCCAGGTCGATCTCCGATGATGATTCCTCGGATGACGGTGACAGTTTCACATCCTTGGCGTCAATCCTCACCCATTCATAATCCGAGAACCCGAGATATATCCTGGTGTATATCCTTTCGATGTTCACCATCAGGATTTTCTCCTGCTTCTTGAGATCTGCATCGGCGACTACCTTCACCTCTCTGGCATCTATCAGTGCATTGATCCTCGTTTCCCCGTTTTTGTAATTGTTTTCCAGATTACCGTGCACCCTCGTGAAGCTCAGAGCATACTCCACGGCCATGTTATCCTCATCCAACGATATCTCGCCGGTCTCGAAATCTATCAATATCGGCATATTGGCCAGAAAATGAAGGTACAGATTATCAAAAGTGAGATCGGTATTGTTCCGATTGGACGTTGACTTCAGCGAAACGTCATCGGCCTTCATTATCACCAATGGGATGAACAACAATTCTTCATCATAGTATCTGACATTGACAGCAGCGGTTATCGTCAGGTCCTTGCAATCCAACTTATAAACGTTGTTCGATGCTTTCAGATCCCCCTTCGCGTCGATATACGCCATGAAGAGGATGTCATCGTCAGATGCACTCTCATCCACCGGAATGGATATGTTCAACGTGGAGGTCATCGGAAATTTGATGATGAACTCATCATTCCCATGTCCGGATGTGTATTCGAGAACGGCCTTGACGTCCCCAGTGATAACTATATGATCCTCTTTCTTCTCAGGATCCATAGTACCTTCAAGACCGATGACGATTATATCTAATGATATCTTTTCATTGCCGTCGTCTATCGTCAATGAGGAGAAGTTGACATTCAACTTTGCTTCCGCCTTCGCATCCCCTGAAGGGGGGATCTCGA
>JAFSYZ010000110.1 GCA_017455785.1 Candidatus Methanomethylophilaceae archaeon | reverse complement strand
TCCCCTGGCATCCTTCGCAGGCCTGATAATGGAACGTATGTTCCTGATGAGCTGCTGTTCACCGACTTCCTTCAGAGAGGCCATGTCCGTACAATCACGGTCAGGGTATTTGTCGGTATGGGAAGACAGCGAGAAAGAAAAAAGGGCGACCGGGGCCGATCCCTGTCGGCCCCTTATAGCCATGGCTTTCAATTGCACAGCTTACCGATCAGACTGTCGATATCGGAATCGGAGAAACCGAGATAGTCCGTACAGTAATCATACGCCGCAGTGAAAGTGTCGACGGTGGTCACATCTATGTTGTTCCAATCTATCACGAATATATCGGGTATCTCATCGTAGTTGGCGATCAGATACATGTTCCTGCCGTATGTACAGTCGACGACCGTTCTGAATTCCTCGGTGCCCATGTCGATATGATAGAGGTTGCAGAATGCCTTGGCCTCACACTCCTTCATCTCATCGGCGGTGCATCCGCAAAGCGCCTGCAGCAGAAGGATTATGAAACCTGTCCTGTCCCTTCCCACGTTGCAGTGCACCAAGTATGCACCGTCGTTGTCCAAGATGCTCTGAAGGACCAACGCAGTCTTCTCCTTCTCCTGGAAGTACAGGTATCCCATGCCGGGTGCGACGTACTTGCCCTCCTTGCACAGTGTTATGCAGTATCCTTCCAGACTATCGACGGCCTTCTTGACTGAAGCGTCGTTGTAGGACAGTGCTATCTCGAACTGTATCCCGGCCTCCTCGGCGAGTTCGTTGACGTAGGTAGATCTGGCCTGCTTATCCGGGCTGTACAGCGGGCTGAACGATCTGTACAGGATTCCGTCCTTCAGATTTCCGCCGGTGACCTCGTAGAAGTTACCGAAGACCTCGTCGGACGGATAATCAGCCCTGTTGTTCGTCGAACCTTCGTTGTAATGCGGAACCTTGCCATATCTCTGGGAGGTACCGGTATGTGTGATGGTGACACTGGAGCCGACATCCGCAGTGATCAGTTTCCCGACACATCCTATGGAGATGTATCCGTCCGATTCGATGTTGACGAATATATCGAACATGAAGATTCCAAGATAGTTGTTCAAAAGTATCGCATCGTTGAACGTCTCATTCTCCGTCTCTATCTGGAACAGCGCTCCGGGTGTGATCTTGTGCTCTAACAATGTTTCAGCTTTGATGTCAAGTGCCGGCTGGTTGTAAGAGCTCAGCCCCGTTACCTCTCCAGTGACGGAAAAGACCTCTTCCTTGGAGGTGTCGGATGGCCAGAAGCAGACGGTCAGGGAACCCCCGAAGATCACTATAACCATCAGTGCTGCGACCAATGGTTTGTACTTGGAATTCATGGAAACGGAATACCGTTACAGCGCTTTTTAATCTATCGAACCCCTGGTTCAAAGGACCGCCTGACACAATCCCTTATAACTCCATTCGCAGATACCGAGAAGTGGGATCGGGATGAATTCACCTTTCAAATTGGTGCACTTGGACGCCTATGCGAAGTACGAGAGCAGATCGATGCATGTTCTAGGTATCGTGTTGTTCTTCGTCAGCCTGCTCATGGTCCCATCCCTCGTAGTATCCAAGATATTGGGCGAGAACAGTTTCATCTTCTTCCTTCCGATAGCCATCGGATTGACATTGTCGATGTACCTGTTCCTAAGGTTCAAGAACCCTCCAACAATGCGTCCTGCCGACGGACTGCTGATGATATCCACACTATGGCTGGCACTGTTCGCTTTCGGCACCATCCCGTACCTTATTCACGGCATACCGCTGGTGGATGCCATATTCGAATCGGTCAGTGGTTTCACCACTGCTGGAGCGACGACCATAGCCAATCTGGAGCAGATGCCCAGGAGCCTCCTGATTTGGAGATCCATGACTCAGTGGATCGGAGGTATCATCATCGTCATGGTCTTCATGTTCATCATGCCGATGGTGGTCACCGGAGGAAGGAGCCTCCTGACCAACGAGATGTCGGGATCCGGCGGTGGTAACCTCTACCTGAAGATGGGGAAGGCGGCCAAACAGTACATCCTCGTTTACATCATCCTGACGTTGGCCTACCTGATTATATTGATGCTGTTGGGATTGTCAGCATTCGAGTCCTGCAACATCGCCATGTGCGTGATCTGCACAGGCGGATTCATGATAACCAACGACAGTTTCGCCAACTACGACATGCACATCAGGATTGCGGTCCTGTTCTTCATGCTGTTCAGTGCCACCAACTTCTACATCCAATACAGAGCGATCGTCAAACATGAAGTGAAGGGTCTTACCCTGAGCGAGGAGTTCAAGACCATGTGCATATGGTTCGGATGCGTCTCCGTCCTGGTATGCCTATTGATGGCGATAAACGGCAGCTGGACGGACGATTCGCCTTTGAAATCTTTCGTCGATGTGTTCTTCTCGGTCGTATCCATCGGTACCACCACGGGATTCACCACATTGGACTACACCACCGAATGGCCGTTCCTCGGCATGTCCATCCTACTTCTGGTGATGATCGTAGGAGGTTCGACAGGATCCACCTCCGGAGGTATCAAGACGGCAAGGGCCATCATACTCATCAAATCCATGGTCAATGAGATCAGGAAGACCATACACCCGAATGCGGTCTACAGCGTCAAGCTTGACAAGAGGGGTATCGATGAGAGCGTGGTGCACAGCGCGACAGTCGTCGTGATAATGTTCGTGATCACTATCTTCATCGGTATGATCGTCTTCGATTCGATAATGAGCATGGACGAGGCGCTCTTCGCATCCACTGCATTGGTAACAGGTACAGGGCCTGGTATGGGCAGACTCTTCGGTGATTATGCCCCCATGCCTGAATGGGCCAAGCTCTTCGCCTGTGCCCTCATGATATTGGGACGTATGGAGATCGTATCGATCCTTGTGATGTTCACACCTGGATTCTGGAAGGAACTCTTCGGCGCCAGAGGATTCAACAACATGGTCAACAACGTGAAGACCGCCGTTCCCAGGATGAAGGATAGGATCAAAGGGAACGACAAACAGGATGTACCTGAAACACCCGCCGACACGGAAGACGGAACGGATATCTTACCTGAAACCGACGGATGAACCTATCTGTCCACCTCACCATTTATATTATTAGATAGGTTATGCGCCGACAGGTTACCATGAACGTGGACATAAAATACGGAAAGGACGGAATCCAGAAGGTGGACATACCAGATGAGAACCTCATCGGTATCTTCTATCCCAAGGACGTCCAGTGCGGATCGCCCGATGATACCATCAACGCATCGATTGACGACCCCATAGGCTACGATTCTCTTGAAGAATTCCTGAAGGGCGGGGAGGACATCGTGTTCATAGTCAATGACGGAACGAGACCGACACCTACCGCAAAAGTGCTAGATGCACTGTCCAAGAGGATGGACCTCAAGAAGGCAAGGTACCTGATAGCCACCGGTAACCACAGGGACATGACGCCCGAAGAGTACGATTTCGTATTCGGGAAGCACTACGAGTACCTCAAGGGCCGTATCATCTGCCACAACGCCAAGGAATCCGAATGCGTTTATCTCGGCGAATCCAAGAACGGGACGCCGATGGAAGTGAACAGGATCGCAGTTGATGCTGACAGACTCGTCATCATCACCAGTGTGGAACCCCACTACTTCGCAGGATACACCGGAGGCAGGAAATCGTTCCTTCCGGGTGTAGCATCATTCAGAACCATTGAAGCAAACCACAGGATGGCGATGAGGAAGGAGGCCCAGGCACTCGCGCTCGAAGGTAACCCGGTGCACGAGGACATGATGGACGCTCTGGAGAAGGTGAAAGGGAAGATGATCTTCTCCATCCAGATCGTGATGGACAGACATCAGAACATCTACAAGTGCGCTTCCGGAGAGCTCCACGCAGCATTCAGGAAGGCCGTTGGATGGGCGGAGGAGGTATTCTGCGTACCTATCCCCCAGAAGGCCGATGTGGTGATATCCGTGGCACCGTATCCGATGGATGTCGACCTGTACCAATCGCAAAAGGCCCTGGACAACGGCAAATGGGCACTGAAGGAGGGCGGCAAGATCATAATGGTCGCCAAGTGCAGAGAAGGCGTAGGACATGCCACATTCCTGCAGCAGCTCTCATCCTCCAAGGACCCGAAGGTGGTCCTTGAGAACCTGAACAAGGAATACAAGTTAGGATACCACAAGGCAGCGAAGATGGCGGAGATCGCCGTCTGGGCCGACATATGGGCGGTCACCGATCTTGATAAGAAGATGATATCGGATGCCAACATGACACCTTTCGACTCGGTCGCAGATGCTATGAAGGCTGCATTCGAACAGAAACCCGACGCTAAGGTCATCATCCTGATGGACGGAAGCGTCACGATACCTATGGTGAACTGAGATGACATTCAAGACAGACAGATTGGAAGAAGTGAGGAACGCGGTCAACGTCTGCACGATGTGCGGATTCTGTAAGAGCGTCTGTCCATCGTTCAAAGCGATCGGATGGGACTCCGCTCTCTCAAGGGGACGCATAGTCCTGACATACGGACTCCTGGTCGGGGACATCCCCGCGGATGACTCCGTCATCGAGAACATGTACACATGCACCACATGCGCGGACTGTGTCCGCAGATGCCCGTCGAAGGTCAAGATCGTGGACATCATCGAGCTGTGCAGGGCCGATCTGGTGAAGAACGGTCACATGCTCCCCAAGCACAAGGCGATGTGCGACAACATCATCAAATTCAACAACCCCTACGGCGAGGAGAAATCCGTCGTGGAAACCCTTGGCAAACAGCCCAAGAAGGCCGAGGTCGGATACTTCGCAGGATGTACCGCCACATACAGATCCAAGAAGACATCCCAGGCATCCATGTCCATACTGGACAAGCTGAAGGTTGATTACACCACCATCGACGAAGTGTGCTGCGGTTCGGTCATGCAGAGGGTAGGATGGGACATCGAGGATGTCAAGAAGTACATGAAGAGGAACGTCGACGCCATCGTATCCCTCGGTGTCAAGACGCTCGTACTGTCATGCGCAGGATGCTACAGGATGTTCAAGGAAGAATACCCCAAGTACGTGGATGTACCCTTCAAGGTACAACACATGACGGAATTCCTTGCGGAACAGGACCTCAAACTGAAACCGATGAAAGGAGTCGTCACATATCACGATCCATGCCATCTCGGAAGGCATGCAGGCATATATGACGCACCCAGGAAGGTCATCTCCATGATCCCCGATGTGGAGTTCAAGGAGATGGAGTTCAACAAGTCCACAAGCCACTGCTGCGGAGGCGGCGGAGGTGTAAGGTCCGCATATCCGGAGGAGTCGAAGCGCATCGCATCCACCAGGATCGATGAGGCCCTGGCCATCGGAGCGAAGACCATCATCACTGCATGTCCGTTCTGTGTCAGCAACCTGATCTTCGGTTCAGAGGGCAAGGATGTCAAGGTGGTCGACCTTATGGAGACCATCGACGGACTGTTATGATAACACACTGCAGGAATGGGGATATCGCCTATGACCGTCCCAAGGTCATGGGCATCCTCAACCTCACACCCGATTCCTTCTCCGACGGCGGAAGGAGTTTCGAGGATTCTTTGAAATGGGCTTACGGCATGATAGATGCAGGTGCAGATATCATCGATATCGGCGGCGAATCCACAAGACCGGGTTCTTTACCGGTGGATGAACTTGAAGAGATAATGCGCATAATGCCCATGATACGCCGTCTGTCCCAAACAACGGATGTCATCATCTCGGTGGACACGTGCAAGACCCATGTCGCGGAGATGGCATTGGATGCAGGTGCGGACATCATCAACGACATAAACGGTCTGAGGGCACCCGGCATGTTGGAACTGGCTGCCAACAGACAGGTTCCGGTGGTGATCATGCACATGCACGGAACACCGAAGACCATGCAGGACGACCCTTTGGACATTGAGGACCGTCGGATGATCATAGATTTCCTTGCCGAAAGGAAGAAGGCGGCCGAGGATGCAGGTATCAAGGACATCATACTCGACCCGGGCATAGGATTCGGGAAGACCGCCGAACTGAACATGGACATCGCGGAGCATTCATCAGATTTCTCTTTGGGATGCCCCGTACTGATAGGTGCCTCCAGGAAAAGATTCCTGAAGAATTACTACCCTGATCTGGACAGGGACGATGCCACCGTAGAGATCAACAGGAAGGCCCTGAAATCGGGTGCTAACATCCTAAGGGTACATAACGTCGAAAAGACCGTTGAACTCATCCGCGGATCAGTTTGATGGCCACTCCGACCGCTAGAAGCAAGACTAACGAAGCGCCGATCAGGATGTAGAACCTCATGTCCTTGCGCTTCTCCTCCTTCTCATGTGCCTCATACAACTCTCTGCAATCATCATCGCAGTAATCCTTTCCGTACTCCGTTGGGTTCCCGCAATAGAGACAGTGTGAATGTTCAGGAAGATACATCGGACGGAAGATATCCGTCGTAGTATATGATATACACCGCTTGGATTACGGATTCGTAACAAAAAACTGAATAATTAACTCTTATATCATCTACATATGTTGAGGGCAGGTGCCGACAGATTCAACAGGATGAGGATGATAGAATTCCTTGACCTGGATGCGATCCATGAATGCAGATGCCTCGTCGTTGGAGCCGGGGCCCTTGGTAACGAAGTAGTCAAGGACCTGGTACTATCCGGATTCAGATACATCACACTGGTCGACCATGATGTGATATCACGGTCCAATCTGAGCAGATGTCTGTTCTTCCGCGAGAAGGATGTTGGCAGTGTGAAGAAGGCAAGGGCGATCGCCTCCAGAGCGAGATCCATCGACCCCGATGCGCGGGTCAGACCGAACATATCCAGGATACAGTTCGTGGACATGTCCGACCATGATATCATTCTAGGGTGCGTGGATAACATAGATGCAAGGATACACATCAATTCCCATGCACGCTTCCTATCGATACCATACATCGACGGTGCGACTTACGGTCTAAGAGGGAAGGTCCAGACGGTCCTTTCCGATGGCCCGTGCCTGCAGTGCGCCATGAACCGTACACATGTAAAACAGATGGAGAGGCACTTCTCCTGTTCCGGGGATGATGTATTCGTCACACCGATACCATCTGACATAACCACCACGGCTGTGATCGCCGGAATGATGGTCAGAGAGGCGATGAAGATAGTCTCCGGCAGGTCGGACCTGTGCTCCAGGGACATGTGCTACTATGATGGCGAGAAAGGAACTACGGAACTCCTGGATGTACCTGTCGACCCGACATGCCCCAACCACGGAGGTGATTGATTGACATTGGTGATCACTGTGAAGAATGTCGCCAACGGAGCGACGGTGAGGATGGAGACCGAACCCGAAGAGAGGATAGGAGAGATAATCGAGAGTGCGGCGGAATACTGGAAGAAGGACCCGGGTGCGTATGTCCTCAAAAAGGGCAAGACACTGTTGAGCGCAAGCTCCACCATAGACGAATCGGGCATCATAGGAAACGATATCCTGGAGCTGATACCCGACCCTGAAGGTGGATCGACATGAGCTTTCCCAGAGAGATAGTGATAAAGAGGATAAGGAACGAACTTCGCGATTGCTCCCAATACCTCGGCAACGACATATCAATCGAGGACGACCTGGAACTCCCTTTGGAACTGGACATGAGGATATCCAACGTCCTTGCCTACGAATCCCCTGACAAGGTCATATCAGAACATGGGTTCAAGATAATAATCACCGAGGATTACGGACAGAGGAAACCAGAGGTCAGGTGGACCTCGCACATATTCCATCCGAACATCATGGACCCTGATGACGGAGGATTCGTATGCATAAAGATGCTTAACGAGTGGGATTACGGTACGAGGCTGGTGACCTTCCTCAGCGGGATAGTCACGCTCCTCTCACATCCAAATCCTATGAATCCGTTCGGTACGGACTCCTGTATGGCGGCAGCGAGGTTCTTCAACGACGATAACAAAGCTAAATTCGATGTTGTCGTTAACGGTGGTGGCCATGAGGATAGTTTCAGAAGATAGGAAGGACATCGAATTTAGGAAGAGGATCGTGCCTGCGGCCTGCGTTTTCATGCCTGAACATATAATCTCCATCATCGCAGACCATGCGGACGACGGTCTGGATGAGGACAAGGAGACGATGGGTCTGCTGATCGGAAGATTCTTCCGTGACGATAACGGGACCTATGCGATAATCGACGGAATCGCGACCGCAGGATTGATCGCGGACAGTTCCAAAGTCAGGTTCGAGAAGGAAACGATGGAGGACCTGTTCGATCAATTGGTACTGAAGGAGGACCAATGTGTGGTCGGATGGTACCATTCCCATCTGGATGTGGGTTGTTTCATGTCCCCTACGGATATCTCCACACAGAAGGGGATCTTTGGTGATGAATGCGGATTCGCCTTGGTGATCGATCCTGTAAGAAAGGAATTGGACGTCTTCGATAACGACCCCGATGGTCCGAAACATGTCGATATGGTGATAATCGATAACGATTGATCATACCCATATGGCGTGTCTTCTGCGCATATCGTCCTCATTCATGTCCAACTTGGCCATTATGGAAGGTACGAGACTGTCGAAGAACAGACTCACGCTGTCCTCGAAGATGGTTCCCAATGGTGCGTATTTTGGATCTTCCTTCGAATGATGCCTCACCTCGACGACGAGATTGGAAGCGTGAGCAAGCTTGTTGTGGGCGCTGCTGGTGACACAGACTACGAAACAACCCAAACGTCTGGCTATGTTTGCTGTCTGTACAGCCGACATGGTCTCACCTGTATTGGATATGAGTATGGCGAGATCCTCGCTGCCGATGATCGGTGTGGTCATGTCTCCGACGAAGTGAACGTCCAACCCCATCTGGACCAGACGTACCGCGAACAGCTGTCCGACCAATCCGGACCTTCCCGCGCCGTAGATGAAGATCTTCTTAGCCTTGACTATCTCATCGATCAATCTGTCCTGCGCAGCGTCATCTATCGAAGATACCGTATCGCGTACCTGATCCAATATATAATCGAGGGATTGGGTCCTCATGCTGCTTCCTCGGAGGCCTCTGCCTCCTTCCTCTTTGCACGGAGTGCCTTGGCGACCTTCTTGCTCAGGTACCTCTCATGGATG
>JAFSYZ010000109.1 GCA_017455785.1 Candidatus Methanomethylophilaceae archaeon | reverse complement strand
TCGGTGGTGATACCTGTGGAGCCGCCGATCATGACTGCATCGGTCCCGGCCTCCTTGAATTTCATTGCGATCTTTGCAGCCTCTTCAGGTGACTGCTTGTCAGGGTCTAGGAGCACCATGTGCATCGTTCCCTTCTTGATCTTATCTGTAATGTACTCTTTGACCGTCATCATATTGCCCCCAGTATGAATGCGACAAGTGCTACGATCATGGCATATTTAGCCATTCTCTGTGCCTTGTGAGGATTGTTGAAAAGGATAATCGCAGTGTATATAAACATTGCATCAGCGATAAGCACCGTGTAGTACAATGTCGAGAATGTACCCTGAATGATGGGCAGGATGCTCAGTATCGGACCTGCTATGAAGAATGCGGCGGCCACGATACCGGCATTCCTCTTACCGATGAGCATCGGAAGTGTATGTCTCCCCTCGTCACCTTCCATGTCCTCTATGTCCTTGGTGATCTCCCTTCCCACAGTCACCAACGCTGCCATACAGGCCACCTCGTAACTGCTCTCGATATTGCCCGTGATACTACCTCCGAGAAGGAACACCATGCCTGTCAGAACACCGATGGTGAGGTTGCCGACGAATCCCCTCTGTTTAAGTGCCAATTCATAACCGAGCATCAGTATCACAGCGATGATCACGATCAGCGTGGATTGGATACTACCTAGGAAAAGTGACAGGATACATGAGAGTGCCAGCGATACGGAACCGACGATCAATGCCGATCTGGGTTCGAGCCTACCTGAGGGAATGGGCCTCTCGGGGTGTGATACCTTATCAATCTCGCGGTCGACATAATCGTTGATGGAATTGCCGCCGGCGATGAAACAGATTGTGATCAGACACGTTATGGCGATATTCTGTATGTGGTCCACGATCCCGTTGCCGACCGCGATGTATGCAGCCACGACGATACCGACGATACCGATTATCCCGTTCTCGAGTCTGAAGAGCTCAAGGTATCTGTTCATATGCTGACATTATGGGGATTTTGCCTATAATGGTTTCCTGAAGGTGTGGTAGTGCCTGGAGAGCGATCCGTGCACCCTTTGAACGAACATGTTCTCCAACGTCATCGTATCGCTGGTTATCGGATGCGGCAGTACGACACCCGTAGCACATCCCGGTTTCAGGATGTCCTCGAAGGATGACATGGCACGTCTATAGATGCTCTCGATATCCTCGCCGCCCGTGTGGGTGGACCTTCCATAGGGAGGGTCGCAAGCGACGGCATCTACCTGTCCGAACCTGTCAGCGATATCGGATATATCCAGAACATCGTAATCGTACAGATCCAGATTATAGAAGTCCATGTTCTCCTGCGTTCCTGCGATCATCTCAGGATCGAAATCGGATGCTATGGGTTTCATCCCCATGAACGCGGCCTCGATGACAAGACCGCCCGTGCCGCAGAACGGATCTATTACGATACCTCCCTTCTTCACCCCTGTAAGATTGATCACAGCTCTGGCGAATCTCGGGTGTAAAGATATCGGTGAGAAGAAAGGCCTTTCGCCCACTTTCCTCGTCTCCAGGATGTTCCTGTCCACGGTCCTTTCGGAAAGGAACACGTGCAGGCGGTCGCTCATCAGGACGATGACCTCCTGGTCAGGGTCTTTCAGATTGACATCGTTGTTCTTAGACAGGGACTTACCGAGTTTCCTGATGACATCCTGAGAATCGATATCCTTCATCATACCTTCGAATCTCTTCCCTCTTACCGCGAATGAACCCTCGGGTATTGTCAGGTCGTCGAAACCGGAAAGGTCATCCACATCGAAAGATCCGAGGTATCTGCCCATCCTGTGGGTGAGGGAGATCCTGTCGGCTATAGGGTCGAGGAACTTCTCGTCGAACGAACCGACGACATATCCAGATCCCTGTGAGATGATCTCGAACGAATCGGTCTCGGCCTCCATACACTTGATGGCCTCGGCTGCACACATGGTCTTGTGCTCGCCGGACAGTTCGAAAAGGAAAGAGGGCATGATGCCCCCTTATTCGGTCTTAGTCTTTAATTCCATCCTCGGTGACCATGAACACCGCTTCGCCTTCGGGCAGGTTGGGTGAGTCGATGAGTCTTGCGATCCTCTTCCCTGCCTTTCCTTTGCGCAGATAGACACGGAATGTCGCGGTGTGACCGACTATATGTCCGCCGATTGGTCTGGTGGGATCACCGAAGAAAGCATCCGGTTTCGCGGATACCTGGTTGGTGACCACTATGGCCGCGTTGTTGAGCGTGGCGAAGTTGAGCAGATCGTGCATATGGCGGTTGAGCACCTGCTGCCTTTCGGCTAATGCACCTCTTCCCACATACTCGGCTCTGAAGTGTGATGTCAGTGAATCGACGATCATCAGCCTGATCTTCTTCTCCTCTGCAAGCTGCATCGCCTTCTCTACAAGGAGGACCTGGTGCTGTGAGTTGAACGCTCTTGCCACATGAATCCTGCTGAGTGTCTCCTGCGGATCCACCCCTAGGTATGTGGCCATCTGGATGATCCTTTCGGGCCTGAATGTGTTCTCCGAGTCGATTATGACGACATCGGAATCCAATCCGCCCATCTCCTCGGGCAGAGTCGCGTTTACCGCAAGCTGGAAACAGACCTGTGTCTTGCTGCTTCCGAACTCTCCGAAGAATTCCATTATCGATTGACTCTCCACTCCGCCGCCGATCAGTTCATCCAATGCTTTGGATCCGGTGGTGAGTTTGGTCACCTGCTTACGTCTTTCCAGGATGTCGACACCGGTCTCGAATCCTCCGATGTCGGCACAGAGCTTAGCTCCTTCGATTATATCCATTGCCTTCTTCTCACCGATCTCGCACTTGTCCGCAAGGTCCGCTGGTGATGCGACTGCAATGGCCATTATGTCCGAATAACCCGCTTCATGGAGTTTTTCTGCTATGGCTGGTCCTACTCCTGGTATATCTTCAAGGGTCTTTTTGGCCATTGTTTTGCCTCCGGATTTACGAGCAATTCTTAATATTTAAATGATGTCGGGGGTTGGGCGGACGATGATAGCGAACTGATATGTCTGGCTCATATCGGAATCGTCCGAAAGGTCCCCGAATCGCTATTCGGTAATGTTTATAAGGGGTATGCTATTGTCCTCTCGATGGCAAAGAAGAAGCGCATCATCAAGCAGGAAGCGGTCGAGGAGGAATACGAATTCGTCCCTCCGGAGTTCGATGAGAAGGAGTTCATCCTCAAGGACATGTACGGAACGAAGGTCCTTCTCGTTGTGGCCCTGATGTCGGTCATCATCGGTATCCTCTGCTCATGCCTTCAGAGGCTGTCAGATTCCTATGGCCTGTACCTCGGTCTTGCGTTGCTGTTCCTCGCAGCATTCGTTCAGAAGAAGCTGCTCACGCTTCTTGGTTTCAAGCCCGATTACCTCGAGACGAAGACCATGATCGGAAATTACATCCTGTTCATACTTCTCGGACTCGGTGTATGGATCCTTCTGATCAACCGTCCGTTCATGTGATCGGACGAATCCATTCATTTCGAATTATCTCTATTCGATGATTCAGTGATAAATAATTAAAAATGAATGAGGAAAGGGCTGCTGCCCTATCCTCAGAGTGAGTTCTCGATAGTCCAGAGGTTCTCGGCGACTGCCTTTCCCTTCTCGGTGAGGTAGATGTTGCTTCTCTTGTTCTCCTGGTCTATCGTGATGAGTCCCATCTTCTCCAATACAGTGAGCTTGTTGGGCATCCTGGGGTTGGGTGAGACGTCGTGGTAGAGTTCGATCTTCTTGCATCCATCGTTGTCCTTCAGGTACAGAAGGGTCGAGAGGATGTGCTTCTCTTCCAAATCTGCGATCTTGTAACCCATCGTCATGATATCATCCGATTTGTTTCTGCTACGGGGAACTAGTTCTACATACTTAAGAGTACGTATGTGAACACCTTTGCGGATTCGCCATGGTCTGCGGATTCGAAACGAAACCGTTCAATATCTGCTAAAAAACTGTATAATCATGACATTGTTTGTCGATGTTGATTTTAAGACTCCGTTATCGGAGAAATACGTCTGTGACGTACTGGTCCTGGCCAGAGAGCAGGGTGGATTGAAAGCATCCGACCTTATGAGGGTCTGTACCAACTATCAGGTCATCAAGAAGACCGCCCAGATGATGGTGTCGGTCGGATTGTTGAACTGTTATACGGATCGCGGTTCCAGATTGAGGGTCATTTACGAGGTTACGCCTATGGGGAGCAAGATTGCTGATCATTTCGCTATTGCGAGGGACATCTTCATGGGCGAGCAGTATGTAGATGGCGTCATACCTCCCATGGAGGAATAGGATCGAGAAGATCTGTCAGCAGTGATTGGTCCGTTCCCTCAAGGGACAGTTGGTGATTGTAAAGCCTTTGGGAGTCCGGGTCCACATCTCTTCCTATTCCGGCGGATGCTGTACCTTTCGTAAGCAGGGATACGGCATCCGGAAACATCCTTTCGGACATAATATACCACCTTCCATTCTCCTGGAACGGTTCCCCGTATGGATTGTCCTTCCATCTTTCCAGGAACAGTTTGCTGCTTGCGATGTTGACCGGAGGGCCCATGTGTTTCTCCACTTTCGGTAAGGTATCGTTCTTCAGCGCGAAGACGATCGTGAAATCCTTCTCATCCAATCTGTGTACGGCGGAGTCGGTGATGAATCCGTTCAGGTTGAGTTTCTTCGCAAGTGCGTACTCGGTCTTCCACACCTGGGCCTGCATGTTCTCCAGGATGATGTCCGGTCTGTCGAAGACCGCTGTCAACAGCCTGAGACCTTTCTCATCGGCCTTCGTTCTCAATTCATCCCTGGAGAGCGGTTCCCTTTTGTTCGGGAAGAAGAATTTCACAGATGGTGATTTCAGATATGCGTTGCATGCCACCCTGAACATCCTCAGTGTGTCCTCGTGTACCGCGGATGCGACGTTCCTCCTTCTGTCAACGGGGTCGTAGACCACGAGAGGGTCACTGAAATCCGGTCCCTTCTCCTCGATAACGATGACAGTACCAGTATCCCAGTTGCGTCCCTGTTCTATCAGCCCGCGAAATCCTCCGAATTTGATCGTTAGTATCTCGCACAGGTATCCGGAGAACCCTCTGACATCCGGTTCCGCTCCGTAGGTGCCTATGCCTTTCATGAACCTCTTGGTCAGGCGGATCTGATCGCACATGGCATCGTCCACCTTGGACAGCACATACTTGGTGTGGAACGGTGACCTGTCCACAGGGGTCATAAGATGTTCGGTACTGTCTATGTCGTAACATGGAACAAGATCGACATCCAATCCCTCGAACTTCCCGCTGGAGTAAGGGTGTTCCGCATAGGCGCGTTCACCGTCGATGAGTTCCTCCCCCATTTTCAAGCAGATTTCCTCCATATCCCTCTCGGGGAAATCCATCGGGAATTTCACGAAGAGGTCGAGGTCGTTGTTGGTCAGGAAAGTACCTTTGGCGAAGGATCCGACGAAGCAGGTCTTCGCTTCTATCCCATTCGTTTTCAGATAATCGTTGACCATTGTCATGAGCTTGTCAGCTGAAGACTTGACTTTATCGAACTCCTCCTTCGAAGGGCGTATGCGCTCGATTATCTCCGCTTCAAGACTCATGCCACGTGTATTCTTATTACACTATTTAGGGGAAAGGGTGGGGATTCATCCTAAATAGAGAGACGCAGATGGCCATGCCATGAGATACTGTCCTAGATGCGGTTCGGAGTTGAGGGAGGGGGACGCATTCTGCAACAAATGCGGATTGGATCTGAACCAAGTACAGCGTCCTGAACACAATCCGGAACCTGTTCAGGAGCCGATTCCCGAACCTGAGCCACAGCCGATACCGGCACCTCAGCGCAGGCAGTCAAGTATCTCTTGGGTGACTGTGATACTCGTAACCGCCATCCTTTTGGGCGCTTCCATAGGCGGGGTGTACATCCTCACCAGGGACATGCCATCCTACGATGACGAGATATCCGTGACATACACGTGGAAGGCCGACGGGAAGGGATACTCGTACACTTTCACGTTCCCTGCGGACGATTATCGTACCATGGAGAAGAGCAGCATCGCCAGATCGGGGACTGTATCAAGCGATCTGTACAAGGTCACCGAGGACGGCGATACGCGTACGGTGTACGGTGTGAAGGACTACATAGTTGTCGACAACAACATCAAGAGGCTGGTGGAGGACCTGAGGTCGCAGTATGATACCATGTATAAGCACCAGCTCATCAAGCCCGAGTTCCCGCAGTTCCTTGCATGGTTCGTTCAGAACGCCATCGATTATGAAGAGGATGATGTCAACGGTTCCTCGGAGTACTGGAAGTACCCGTTGGAGACCCTCCGTGACGG
>JAFSYZ010000108.1 GCA_017455785.1 Candidatus Methanomethylophilaceae archaeon | reverse complement strand
TCGCGGTCGGCGGAATGCCGCAGGCGGTGGAGGCCTTCGTAAACGGGAAGAGCTATCAGGAGATAGACAAGGTCAAGAGGAACATAATAAAGCTGTACCTGGATGACTTCAGGAAGATCGACAGCAGCGGCATGATAGGGAGATACTTCTCCAATATACCATCTGAACTGTCCAGGGAGACGATGCGTTACAGGACCACATATATTGACGAGGATGTGGGCCCTAACAGGGAAAAGAAATTGTTCGCCGAACTGGAGGATTCGAAGACCGTTATAGTAAGTTATCATGTCAACGATCCCCGTGTCGGCATGAGCATGACGTTGGATCCAGATTTCTTCAAGATGTATCTGGAGGACACCGGATTGTTCGTTACCCTCTGCTTCATGGACGAGGGCACGTCGGACAACATCATCTACGAGCACCTGGTATCAGGAAAACTGCCCGCGAATCTGGGATATGTGTTCGAGAACGCAGTTGCGCAGGCGCTTATCGCTGCAGGATACAAGGCGTTCTACCACACATTCCCGAAAGAGGACGGCAATCATTACTACGAGATAGATTTCATCATCCCGTCCGGCAAGAAGATAATCCCGATAGAGGTGAAATCCTCCAAGATCAAACCGCACAGATCCATGGACAGGTTCATTGAGAAACATGGCAGGGATATCGATGTCCCGATGATGATATCGACCAAGAACATCGGGATGGTCGACGGTATCCTGAACATCCCCATATACATGACCGGTTTCCTCGGCAGGAAATGATTGTGAAAAAAGATGTAAGCGATCGGTGTCATTCCTGAAGATACCGGATTCGGTTGTAGAACTGATCAATCAATGAAGAACTACGAAGCGGGGCCTAACGGGTGAGATCTGTTCTTTCCCCTCTCCCTGTGTACTCATCGTTGAATAGTAAATAAGTGTAAGATGGTCCCCACTCCCTGATTTGGATTTTATGTCTGGCACTATTGACAATTGAAAAGAATAAAGCGGTTTTTATACCGCAAGTAAGGCGTATGTCGAACTCATTGGTGTAGCCAAAGAATGCGACCTGTCAGAAGATCTCGGGGGGCTTCTCTTCTCCAATCAATATCCGACCATCAATGAGGACGATCCCGTTCTCTTCTGAGTATTCTGACAGTTCCTCTTCGAACCCCAATGCGGAGAACAGCATGAATATTGTATTCTCGGTGAATCCTGCCTTTTTCGCTCTGGACACCAGCGTGTTGTATGCATTGAACCCCATTGGTTTCCTGCTGAATTTGCATTCTCCCAATATTGTGCGTATCAGGCGGTGTTCGTCGGAAACCTTGGCTACGATATCGATGTCCGTGTCGGCATCATCGATTCTTCCCCACCATTGCCCCCTTTCCACCACGGTATACTTCGAGTCCAGCCAGTCGCCGCACAGTTTCTCGAATACATGTCCCACTTGACTGTCGATATCATTCTTGAGGAAGCCGTATGCTGTTACTTTTGAGGAACTGTTTTCAATCATCTTGATATTGTTGGATATTACGTTGAAGGAGAACGAGATGAACGGGTCCTTGATGGAGTACACGGGTTTCTTGGGAGAGCCCCCCATCGGAATCCTGCGTTCCACCATCCCGACGAATTCCAGGTCATCCAGCATCCTCTTGCAGGCCGCACGGTCGATCTTCAGCTTATCGGCTATCTCCGATTGTCTCACGGTGCCGTCCGCGATGCATTTGACCGCCCCGGTGTAATTCGTGTTGCCGTTGAATTCCTGGAGGATGATGCTTGCCGCCTCGCCCCTCCATGAACTATCCTCGTCGAAGAACTTCTCTTCGATGAGCTGCTGATAGTTCTTCCCGTCTGTGTTCAGGTGATAATACGGTATGCCGCCGACGGTGCAGTACCATCTGAGCGAGGTCTCAGTATCCATGTTCGGATGTAATTCTCTGCATATCTCAATCGGAAGGGGTTTGATCTGTTTCCTGTTCTCGAACCTTCCGTACAACGGTTTGTTGGCATTTTCGGTCTCCCTGCGCATAATCGAGATGGAAGAGCCGCAGACCACGAACATGCAGTCGAGCCCTTTCAGTCCCTTGTCCAGGGATTTCTGGATGACGGAGGACGCCTGGGGTGCGGATTCTAATAGGTATGGGAGTTCATCGAAGACAATCAGCGTGTGTTCTTTTCTGCATATGTCCTCAACGGTCTTCATCAGATGGGACAGGTCGGGTGCCTGAGGTACATCCTTTCCCAGAAATTCGGAGATGTCGAGGGACAGGGAGGATAGGTTCTCGTAGTATGATCCCCTTATCCCTTGCAGGAAAAGTGTTCTTTTTCCCTTTCCGAATTCCCTCAGGAGAGAGGTCTTTCCTACCCTTCTGCGACCCCAGATGCAGCAGGTGACTAACCCTTTCTGATTCCACAGATTCTCGAGATAGGACAGTTCCGAATCCCTTCCAATGATTCTTTCGTCCGTCATGCAATTTGTATTTGTTTTTGATTATTAAACAATTTCGAAACTAATTGATTATTAATCAATAACTATTGAATTCGTGATTACAGATTGGTTTTT
>JAFSYZ010000107.1 GCA_017455785.1 Candidatus Methanomethylophilaceae archaeon | reverse complement strand
GGATACTCATCCTTGTCGGTGAAATCCGCCGACCAGTTCGGATATCCCAATGTGATAATAGGATATCCGACACCCATGATCGCCAACGTCAGGAACATGAACCAATACTCCGTGAGAGTACCGACGAAGAAACATCCCAGCTGTCCTACGACAATGAACATACCGAACAGCATCGTAGAGAAGTATGCCCCCTTCTTATCGACCATCTCTCCGAATAGCAACTTGCTGATCAGTAACATCAGACCGAACAACGATATCCCAAAGGCGACAGTGGTAGCATTCAATCCTACATTGGTGAAGTTCAATGCGAAGTTAGACGTGGCCGGACTTCCGCTCAGACCTCCGAATGTGGCCGCAAGGAACAGCAGCGTAATTGCCTTCCCTGTGATGTGATACTTGCCGGTGACCTTGTGTGCGATAAGGAAATCCTTCCCTCCCAACGGTTCCATGCCCATCTCAGAGGGATCGTTCCTCACTATGATCAGAATCAGCAAGGATACGGAGGCCATGAACACGGCCTCCACTATGAAGGACATCTGCAGACTGACGTTCTCTATAATCAATTCCAGCACGGGCGTACCTACAAGGATGGAAAGACCCGAACCTGCGGAACACAACGCCAATGCCAAGGCCCTCTTGTCGTTGAACCATCTGCGCATGATCATCGATGTGGACAGCATGAAGCATAGACCGTAATCTATCCCACCGAACACCGATCCCAAACAGTATACGTAGAAATTGGATCCCGCTAAGGAGTAGATCAGAAAATCAATAGCACCGCAGGCCACCCCGATGAACATCCCCAGACGCAATCCTAATTTTTTGAAGTAGACATCAGCGAAGAAGATGGAGATGAACGCGACAACTCCGCATATGGTGAATATTATGGAGGTCTGTGTCCCCGAGAACCCCATGTCGTCCCTCAGGGCCCTCAACCCGACAGATAAACCTGTAGTCACCAATGATGCACCGAAGACCATTAGCATGCAGACGACGACGATGAACCATCCGTAGAAGACCTTGGTGCGCATGGTTACCGATTAACTAACCCATATATACTAATTGACAACACGATGGTCGTCACATATCGACGTAGTACCACAGTAATACGATTACTCTATACGAGACCAGAATATGCTCTGATGATATGTTGATAAATCATGATACCGATTGGCCCTGCATGAAAGCACTCGAGGACTATGTCACAACGATACCTGACTTCCCCAAGGAAGGGATAATGTTCCGTGACATCACAACGATCCTTAGCGACAAGGATGGTTTCAAGCTGGCCATCGACCAGATGGTCGAGAAATTGAAAGATGTCGACTTCGACCTTGTATTGGGTTCGGAATCACGCGGATTCGTCTTCGGATCACCGGTAGCCTATGCCATGAACAAGGGATTCATCCTTGTGAGGAAGAAAGGAAAACTTCCGAGAGAGGTAATTTCCGAGGATTACGACCTCGAATATGGAAAAGCAACACTCGAGATACACACTGACGCCATCAAGAAGGGTCAGAAGGTCGTCATACTCGATGACCTCATCGCGACCGGCGGTACCACCGAGGCCATAGTGAAACTGGTCGAGAGACTCGGCGGAGAGGTCGTGAAGATCGGATTCGTCATCGAGCTCGCCGGCCTTAAGGGCAGAGAGAAACTGAAGGACTACGACGTATTCTCCCTGATTACCTATCCTGGAGCATGAAACAGTTGGGGCTTACGCCCCATCATTCCTCTTTCTTCTTCTCGTACATCTCCTTCATGAATGCAGGGAACAGCAATCCGCCGATCGCGTTCCCGACAATGACCACAAGGATGAACAGTACCGCATCCATTGAGAATGCTATATCAAGACCGTGGAATCCAGCTGACATGAAGTAGAACATATCAGCGATACTGTGTTCGAATCCTGAAAGAATGAAGACGGGGACACAGATGAACGCACCGACGAAGGAGTTCCTCTTCTTGTAGATGTCCGCAGCTATGAACATGAGGATACCACAAAGGATACCTTTGAACAGGACCCTCAGATAATCCACATTCTCCAGCCTGGCATTTATGAACGTCTCAGCTGTGGCACTAGGCATCATGTAACCGATGATTATACAACCGACCAAGTTACCAAGAATCATAATAAGTAAATCGATAACAAAAGATGGTTTGTTCTCCAGAGCGTATCCCACTTTCCCTGTATAAAGATCCAATCCGAACTGGAAAACGGTCATCAGACCTACGGAGAATAAGATGGCTCCGACCCAACCGACACCTCTGTCGGTACATCCTATGAACACACAGCCACCTATGGCGATCATGATACCGGCCAGAATGGCCCTCATGAAGCATTTGACATAATGATTCTCCGTGGGAACACCCAGGTACGGAACCGACTGGAGCGGTTAAAAGGGTTATTATATATTAGGGACAACTAATATATTTAGGAATACCGAAATATTATATACGCAACTCACGTTCCGATATCAAAAAGGTGCGAATCATGAACAAGAGTAATACTGTCGATGTGGTATTCCTCGTTGCGCTCCTGGTCCTTCTGGTAGGAGCGTTCATCTACATCAACACGCTTCCGGCAGAAGAAGAAGGAGATGAGCCAGAGGCCGAGGTTATCGGCGACAGTTCCGATTCTTCCGGACCATCATTCGATGATGTGACCGTCGGTTCATACGATTCAATGATCGTATCGCCCATCGCGTTGTCGACCGTGACCGATACAACGGTATGTGGGTAAACATCTTTAATGACAGCACGGGTTGAATACGTGCTGTCACATTCTTTCCTTCACCCTTCCATATTATAATCCAGATGCTGATAATGAAATGTGAAACTGATTTCCAATCTTAGCGTCAGGATCGTTCCATGGGTCTTCAACAGCAGATACAGACTGGCCAGATGGACCGGGAAAAGCAGACTCTTCGGCGGTATTGTCAGAAGACTGATGTTCGACGAGGACGAAATGGTAGTGCTGCCGAAGGACTCCACAGTGCACACGATCGATGTAGGATTGGACGTGAACATAGAAGATGCGGGAGAAAGGACAGTTCTGCCGAGCGATGTTGTCAAAGGGGTGATCGAAAGAGCGGATAATATTTTCATCATGGACTTCTGTCTCTGTCGTAAATCAAACAATTGTAAGGATTTCCCTCAGAATAGAGGATGCATATTCCTCGGTAAAGGAACTAGGAAGATATCCGAGAAACACGGACACATGGCCTCGAAGGAGGAGGCCATCGCATATATCGACGAATGCTCCGATCTCGGACTAGTGCACATAATCGGAAGGAACAAACTGGACAGCATGTGGCTGGGCACCGGGAAGAAGAAGGACCTGATGACCATATGTAACTGCTGTCCTTGCTGCTGCCTTTGGAACATGGTCAGGGACATATCCAAGGATATATCGGACTGCTACAGGAAGATGGACGGCGTCACGATCGAGACATACCCAGACAGATGCATCGGATGCGGTTCCTGTGCGGAGATATGCTTCACGAAGGCGATCACCATCACCGATGGAAAAACATCCGTCGACGGCGACAAATGCAGATGCTGCGGACGCTGCGTGGAGACATGCGGCTTCGATGCCATCAGGATAATGTACGACCCGTCTAGGGTCGAATCCGAGATGAAGAGGATATCCGAACTTGTCGAACTGACGGAATGAATCACTGACCGAATTCGCGCAGATATCCCTTTACGGCAGCAGCATAGGCCTCGGGCTGCTCCATCGATAGTACATGTCCTGCGAACGGGATGATGGACACCCTGGAGCCTTTGATCTTGCTGTGATATTCCATCAGTGTCTCCAATGTCACCTCGTCGCTGTCACCACACATCAGCAACACTGGCACTGTTATCTTATCCAGGTGCGGAATCAGATCGAAATCCTTCATGTTGCCATCACAGATGAAATCATTAGTACCCCACATGGCCTTGAAGACGTCGTTCTGTTCGGTGTTCGCCGATGCCATTGCAATCTCCTTGTTGCATTCGCGGGTGAAGAGGAATCTGGAATAGTATTCGGACATCACGCGGCGGTAATCTTCTACAGTGCCCTTGCCCTCTACGTAATCCCTCATCAGTCTCTGATACTCCTCAGGCATGGAACCCAGATTCTTCCACTGATCCTCCTCCCATCTCTTGGACGAGATGAACGGAGAGGGCAATATCATCGATTCTATCCTGTCGCAACCGTAGCGTATGGCATAACCCAAGGCCAGACCGGCACCCCATGATGCCCCGATCAGGATGACCTTCTGGAATTCCATCCTCTCGATGAACTCCTTCAATTCAGTGAAATAATCCTCCTCGTTCCATTCGTTCAGATTGGGGATCGGATCAGATCTTCCGCATCCCATCTGATCGTATGTGAACACGGGATGGTTCAGGCGAAGCTTACGCATCTTGGATGTGCCAGCACCGTCACCGGGACCTCCGTGCAGGAACAATACGGGGATACCATCGAGATGTGTGTTGTAACCGTAAGATGCAACATTCCCTTTCGATGTCTCGATATAGACAACGTCACTCTCGCACGGTTCCTCGACTATACTCCAAAGGTTCTCATCAATCCATGTTGAAATGCTATCGATCATATCATCGAAAGAGAGGGCCTTGCCCTTACCGCTGAAGGTCTGCTCGGAACCATCCAATCTCTCGTCCATGACCGATACCTTGTAGTTCAGACCGGTCAATGTAACAGTGCACAGGATGCCGTTGGCACATCCCTCATATCTCTTACCGACAAACGATGATCCTGTGATCCTCATGACGAAGATCCCTGTATCCGATTCGATGATGAACTCTTCCGGCGTATCCACGGTATCGATGCCGTGAAGGAAGTCGATAGTAGTTATTTTTGTCCTTTTGTGAGTTAATGCTTAATATTGTTTTATTTATCACTCGAACGGTAGTGGTACCATCGCCTCGAATACTTCGATCGTTATTATCATCTCAGCAATACTAGTGTGCAGTGCCGTCGGTGCTGTGGTAATCATGAACAACCCCTCAAATGAGCAGGCCCCTTCGGGAGACTACTCCATCAAATACGAATTGAACGGAGGGAAGCTGAGTGACGATTCGCCGACCAGCTACAATGCGGGTGAAATAACCGAACTCGGTTCGGCGATACGTTATATCGAGGGTTCTGAGGATCAATACGTCTTCCTGGGATGGTACCTGGATGAGGGACTTACGCAGAACATCCAATACATCCCCAGTACCATGAAGGGCGACATCAAGCTCTATGCCTCATGGAGTATCGACGGCTCGGGTGCACAGGAATTCTTCAACACCGAGACCGTTACCGTGCAGAACACATTCTTCGGCGAACAGACCACCACGACCACAGGAACCTATGACAGGACATACCTGGCGTACGATGATGAGAAGGAGACTTATCTGGAGATGATCACCTACACATCCACCGATGCATTCGGAAGGACTACGGAGAACACCGTTACCAGGTGGCAGACCTCCATCGATACCGACCAGGATGATGTTGAATTGGAACCGGACACACTGGTCCTCGGTGAACGTACCATCTCCTGTGAGAGCGTCTACTTCACATACACCTACGGAAACTACAAGGTCAGTGAGACAAGGTACTTCATCTACGGCTGGGCGATGATTTACAGCGTGGCGGAGTACAAATCCAACGGCACCACGATTACTGAGAAGTTCGAACTGAGATCATTGGGAACCTACCAGAACAGCGACTCCTACGAGATCAAGGCTTACACCGATGAGGGAATAACAGTCTCCAACGCCGGTAAGTACGATGCGTACACCACGGACATAGTCCTAACAGCCACTGTTGCGGACGGATACGAGTTCGGAGGATGGTACGATTCCGCAGGCAGCCTTCTTTCAAACAGCCTGACATACAAGGTCGATATCCTGATGTCCGATGTCACCGTCTATGCCTACAATGATGAGGACAACGACGTCACACTGGACAAAGGGAAGGGATACACCTTCTCCGATTCGGACCTGACAGGCATAACATGGTCCATCTACAACTCCAACGGGGAGCTTGTCACAACCTCGGAGAAGGATTCGTTCACCTTCACCTTCGATGACTACGGATGCTTCACCGTGAAGTACGACGGAAAGAACTCGGCAGGAGCCAATGCATACAAATTCTACGGAATTATGGTCGACGGTACCGTCACCAGGGTCTACGAGTGGAGTTACAACGGTGTGGACTACAGCTACTCCCTGGACATCCTCTACTCCGACTTCTACGTATACAGGTCGGATACCGAGATCGGAAGATCCTCCCAGGTATACGACTACATGACGATATCCAACACCCAGCACATGATCACTTCAAGTGACAAGTACGTCGTTGAACTGGCGAACATGCTCCTGGAGAAGACCGAAGGTATGAGCGAGTACGACAGGATCAATGTGCTCCTGGCGTTCACACAGTACATCGAATACAAGTACGATTCGGAATCGATGGGACAGAGCGAGTACTGGAAGTATCCTTTGGAGACGCTTTACGACAACAACGGGGACTGTGAGGACACATCCATTCTGTTCGCGGCCATCGGTAAAGCGATGGGCTATGACACTGCAGTCATGCTTTTCCCCGGACATGCAACGGGTGCAATCAACTACAAGGAACTGGAACTGTCCGAGGGATCGTACAAGATCACGAGTCAGAGACACGGTTCGATGTTCAACTACAAGACCATCTACTACCTCACGTACGACGGCAAGACCCAGTACCTGTACGTCAATAACGGCGAGGGTTACCTCTACTGTGAGACCACGGTATACGAGGACGACAGCGGAATGAAATTCACCGTCGGAGTGGACCCCTACGCTGGACAGAACCAGAGGAACCCTGTGTCGGAGACTTACAGCCCGTACAACATGTCGTTGCTGATACCGGCACGCGATATATGAGGGGAACCACCCCCTCCCCTACTTTTATACAGCGTTGACATTGCAGTAGCATGGTCAAATCAGTCAACGCGGCCCACATCCTCGTGGGTTCGGAGAAGGATGCACAGAGCATCATGGCACGCATTCAGAAGGGAGAGGACTTCTCGGCATTGGCGAAGAGGTTCTCCAAATGCCCCTCCAAGAGCAAGGGCGGAAAGCTCGGATGGTTCAACAGGGGAGACATGGTGAAGGAATTCGAGGACGCCGCTTTCAATGCGAAGAAAGGGGATGTCGTCGGCCCTGTGAAGACCGAGTTCGGTTACCACATAATCCAGGTCATCGATCAGAAGTGATCATCCTACCGGCCGATTACGGCCGGATGATCCTTTTTCATACTACACATTTGCCGATGATGGCCTTCGGCCTCCCTATTTAAGCCTATTTCGACCTATGATCTCCTTCAAACAATCAATTGGCTCTCTGAGTTTTAGGGTGGGCGCCCTACTCAGATCCTGCGCTCGGGATTCTCTCCTTCACAGCTATTTAGACTATACCGGTCACGGTTTGCAGCCCCAAACCACGGTTGAGTATGTTTATCGCTGCGTTCTGATCCCTGGACATAACCAATCCGCAATGGTCCAACGATCATATCGTATCAACATGGGCTATCCACCTTAGAACTTGGGCACCAGTTTTTTCAGTCAAAACTTAATATACGCCTCCATGAACAGAAGAATATTGATTGCCATCGCGATAGCCCTGATGACAATCATAGTTATGGCTCCGATCGCCTCGGATGAGACCGATGCGATCAGTCAGAATGATTACAGCATAGTCATCGCCGGATACTATGATTCGGATCACAAGCAGGATGTGAATATCGTTATGGGTAACGGGAAGACCATCGAATCCTCATTGTACATATACAACAAATTTGACAAGGACCTCGATGTTCAATTCATAACACGTTCCTCCGTGGACGAGGTCCAATTCTCATCAGTGCCGGGGACCACCATGGTCAAGGCGAAGGGAATGACCCGTTTGACATTCTCGATCGCTGTTGATATGACCTGCAACTCGATGGATAATGCAAATCTCAAGATGGAG
>JAFSYZ010000106.1 GCA_017455785.1 Candidatus Methanomethylophilaceae archaeon | reverse complement strand
GGAAGTGCCAGCTTACCGATCTCACGGTTGAGTTCGGTCTTGATGCTCTCGCTGTTCTCCAGTCCGAGCTCCTGCACGGTCTCCTTCTCGATCTTCAGTGCCAAGGGATCAACACGGCTCCCTACGAGGAAGTTATCGGACTCAACATCGTTGACCGCTTCCGCAACCGATTCGGCGAAGCGGTCCATGAGGTCGAATACATCGTCGCACATCGGGCACGGCGATATGACATCATGGTCCATCCCTTTCTCCTTCAGGGCCTGACGTATCATTGCCCCGCGGTAATCATTGGTCATGCCGGTACCTAGCTTGCCGAACATCCTGCCGAGGCATCTGTCGCAGAACCCTTTGGCAGCGACCTTCTCGGCCTGTTCCAGAATATCAGGTATCCAATCCTCCATGGTATCCCTTCAGAGATCGAAGCCCATCTCGGCGATCCTCAGCCTGGGCCTCTGTGATTCCAAGTAGTGATAGACTGTGGCGTGCTCGCTTCCGTTAAGTATGAGCTCGACGGCGTGCTTCGCAACCGGAAGACTGATTGAGTTACCGATCAGAGCGACGGTGTTGCCGTAGATCGTCATGTAACATCCCGTGAGGTCCTCTATGATCTGCCTCGTCTTACCGCCGGTACCTATCAGCCTCCCCCTGATCCTGGAGAGCTGGTTGTTCCTTCCTCCGACGAATTCCTTCAGATCCACGATCTCGAGGTATTCGTCGTCATCGAACAGTCTGGTCGCACGGTCGGGTGCGAATCCCCTTCCTATCGCCTTGATGACGTCCATTATCTTCAATGCCATCAGAGGATCGGCGTTCTCCGCCTCGTCGTGTATTATGATCTCCCCTTCATCCGCATCGACATCGAAATTGATGCCGGAGATGTTCTGGATCATCTTCTTAGTCTCGCCCTTGGTACCGATGATGGTACCGACCCTGTCCTGTGGGATCCTTATCGACCTCATTGGTCTTCCTCCTCGTCCTTCGCGAGTGCTCTTGCTAGGATCTCCTCGTCATCGATTATATCGACATCCCTGTGTCTGAAGAACCTGTTGACATTGGCGATGTCCCTCTTGAGGAAATCCTTCGAATTGAAATGATCGGCGGTGAGTGCCTGCCCGCAGTCGATCAGTACGGGCTTGTCCTTCCACATGAGTATGTTGTACTCGCTCAGGTCACCGTGGACAAGATGTGCCTTCTTGTAACCGTCCACGATGAACGAGACGCATTCCTTGTACGTCATGTTCGGTCTCTTGAGTACCGCATCCTTCAGCTGCGGTGCGGGACCGTTCTTGTCACCGATGTACTCCATCAGAAGACAATTCTTCTCGAACTCTATGGGTTCGGGAACGCGGATGCCGTTCTCCTTGTATCTCTGGAGATTGCGGTACTCCTTGTTGGTCCAGGCATAGATGAGCTTCCTCCTGTTGCCTGTGATACCCTTGAATCTGGGGTCGCCCTCGATGTACTTCGCCCAACTCTTGAATGTCGATGTCGATGTCCTGAAGATCTTCAGTGCGAAGGGTTGGTCATCCTCATCGGTGATGAAGAACACGTTGCCCTCCTTACCAGTGGATATGGTGTAATGCACCGAATCGATGTATCCTGCCGTCATGAAATCGTAAATCACGAGAAGCGTCTGCTTATCGAAGACCTCGGCATCGGTCTGACGTTCGTCACCCGTCCTGTTTGTCTTCAGGGCATCCACGTGACGCTCGAGATATGCGTACTTCTCGTCATACGACGGCAATGGGCATCACCGCATCAGTAAATGTCGAGGTTCTTGGGGACCTTGCCTTTCTTGCTCAGGTTGACCGCCTGTGTCTTGGTGTAGCGGAACCTAACATCGCATTTGTCGGGTTGGAAATCCCATATGGAGATGATCAGAAGGTCTCCCTCTCTGATCCACATCCTCTTCTTGATCTTGCCGGGGATCCTGCCAATCCTTGACATACCGTCCTCGCACATGACCCTGATCTTGGAGGCTCCGAGCAACTGATCAGCTACACCGAACATCTCTCCTTCCTTGATATTGGGGAGACGTACACGTGATACATCCTCCTCCGGACTTTCCATTGGCTCATCGAAGCTCATATTTGCACTCCTTAATTATAATAAAGCATGTTATCGGCCACCTGTATATAAACAATAGGTCAGTTTTTAGGTCCGTTATGGGTATGTGGCAATGCTGACAGCATTAAAACCGCCCCTGCACAATCTTTTTAAATGACACGCAATATGCGCATTCACACTGTGCTCATGTAGTGTAGCGGCCAATCATTCGGCCCTTTCGAGGCCGACACTCGGGTTCGAATCCCGACATGAGCACTCATCACATCTCAGTATTTCTTGAAACGTTCGTTCATCTTCTTGCGGTAGGCGAGGCTTTCCGATGTTATCTCCTTCAGGTCATCGCGTGTGACCTTCCTGACCACTGGGAGCTTCTTTTTGCACTGTGCCAGCATGGAGTCCATGAGGTTCCTGTCGGAGCATGTGTGGGACGACAACCATTCTTTATTCCAGTTCTCGGCCATATCGAATACGGCATCGATACCGTAGTCGTAGAACTCCGCTGTCAGGATGGATATGACGATGGGATTGTCGGACATGACGGCGATGTTCGCCTCCTTCACAGTGTAGTTGTCACCGTTGAATGAGATGGAAAGACCGTCGTTGTCCTTGATCAGTTCCATGCAGAGGCTGTCGTGTATGTCGTTGCCGACGTATGCGATATCGTTGAAATCGATCTGCATCGCATGCCTCTTGTTCAGATGTGCGTACGACCTCTCGTTGGCGCCTGCCGTGGCAAGTTTGGATGCTTTATCCGCTATGTCCATCTGCGGAAGGGTCTCGTTGAAGATCTCCTCCATGGTGTAGAACAGTTCGGCATCGGTTTTCGATATGTCCTCATCGAATTCGGTGGCAACCGGCTTCCTGTCCAGTTTGATCTTGGATATCCTGTCGGCGATCTCACGCAGTTTCTTCGCTTCCTTCCTTTCGATATCGAAGGAATCGAAATCGATCCTGGAGCCTTCTATCATGCTAGGGGGCAGGTCCAGAGCCTCCGAAACGGTCATACCCAGATGTTCGGTTGCATCCGTCACCATGAATACAGGCAGCAGCGATTTCAGATAATCGAGCGACTCCTTGGCCCCAGGCATTGGAACGATATTTTCCTTCGCGAACTCGTATGCCTCATGGTCGGTCAGACCTCCCGCTTTAAGGAAAGGTGTCAGCATCCTCATCCTGTTGCCTATGCCTGCGTTGTTCCTCTGTAACAGGAACGCCGTTATCGCCTCATACCTCGAGATGGCATCATACAGCGCCTCACCGTTCTTGATGAATCTGCCGCACAATCCTCTCATGTAGTTGCCTGCGACGTAGACTCCCTCGCAGGACGATATCATGAACCTCTCGCTCCTCAGTCCGAGGTCCTCCATGGGATTGTACTCTTCCGGCATCCTCATTCACCCAATGCTCTGTCCACTTGTGAGCTGAGGTCGTACGGACCTTCCAGCTGCTTACCGTTCTCGTAGAGTCTCTTATCTCTTATCTCAACATTGCCGTCGGCGAACTGTCTTATCGTCTCTACTATTAGCGGGAGTTCGCGTTTCGCCCCGTCCTCCCTGATCTTCTTGAACAATGGCAATTCTATTCCTACGGTGGACTTGATCTCCTCCAGCGTACTGTTCTTCAACCTCTCGTCCAGGTCGGCCCAAAGCTCATCGTATCCCTTCCCGCGGATCGGGAATTCACAATATGTCAATGCCGCACCGCGGTCCCAGTCCGGGGTGACTATGTGCATCATCGCTCCTTGGGAGTCCGCCCTCTCGCGGATGAGCGTCCATATGACCTCCTGCCATGTGCCTTTCGGTCCTGTCGGCAGAGCCGGATGGAGATTCATAAAATCATACTTGGAACAGGTCTCGTCATCGACCCACAGCATGTATCCAGCGAGTATACCCAGATCGAAACCTTTGTCTGCGATCCTCTTGCGGATCTCCTTCCCGTACTCGTCCCTCCACTTTTCCTGATCGGAGTCCCAGAGGTCCGGTCTGAAGGTCTTCCATGATATGGTTATCAAAGGGATATCGTAGTTATTGACCATGTCGAAGAACTGCGCTCTCTGCTCCTTCCTCGGGTTGGGTTCCTCGTTGTTGTCCCAATTGCAGAACACGAATGAGAAGTCTATGTCCAACGCTCCTGATTGTTTCTTATCCATCACTTCGCGTAACAGATTGCGGGAACCAGGGCCCCTTCCCGTCGAGAACCATCCGAGTCTGAGCATACCTGCATGATAGGCTTCTCGATATATCTAGACGTCGAATATCACGGTCACCGAAGGTTCCTGTCTGTCGACGTTCAGCATGTGGTAGGTGACGGCCTTGATCTCCGCTCTGGGTCTGTGCTTTTTGATATCCAGAGGCTCACCGTACGCCCTGCATCTGACAATGTCGCCGTCGAAGGATACCTCGAACTCATTGAACACCAGGGATTCGCAGTCCATCACGAAGAGCAGCTCGGACAGGAAGAGATAGAGCCTCGATTCATCGTCCTTGCCTTCGATCTCCACCTCTCTTGTCAATGAATGGGAGACGGATGATGCATCTATCATCTGATCGAACATGGCATAGGCGGCGTTGGCGAAGCACTCCCCCATTGTATCGCCTGTGCATCTGACCATGACATCGGCGGTGTGATCGATCAGTTGGTATCTCATCATGACCGTATCTCATGGCATGGTTATGTATGTTATCGGTCGGATCATCGTAATCTTGTATGTCCTGTGTCGATGCCTTCTTATTATATTCTATGAGAATATACGGCTCTCCATGAAGAAAGGGACGCTTGCCTTATTAGTAACAGCGCTAGCAGTTTTGGTTGCAGTAATATCACTTACCACAACGGTATCTGGTGACGATAAGGAGGCGTTCGTAGAGGGCAATTTCTCGTATTACGTATCCGGAGTAGGTGAGGTCATCGCCGATACGTACTTCCCGGACGGATCCAGCGAAGTAGTCGTACCGGACACGGTCACACACGAGGATATAGAGTATCGCGTTGTGGAGATGTGGGCCGTCATAGAAGAAGACAACGTTGAGAGGGTCGTACTGGGGAAGTACATCAGGAGTCTGTCCACCGGAGTTTTTGAAGGGAAGAACATCAAGGAGATAGTCGTTTCCGACGAGAACAACAGTTACGCGAACGATGAGAACGGTGTACTCTATAACAAGTCCATGAGGACCCTGATCAGATATCCGGTCGGAAAGACGGATGAGATATTCGAGATTCCGAGTGACGTATCATCATTGGATTCGTATTCCCTGGGGGATGCCCTATTCAAGAAGGTGATCATGAGCGACGGACTCGTCCGCATAGGATATGCGGCATTCTACGACTGCAAAAACCTGGAGACCATAGAGTCGGATATTGGTTTGAACTATTTCCCGATGTCCCTGGCGATCATCGGGGATTGTGCATTCCAAGGGTGCACCTCCCTGAAGGTCGTACACTTCACCGAAAAGTTGGAAACGATAGGCGTTTCCGCTTTCGAGAAGACAGCTCTGGAGCACGTCGTGATCCCCGAAGGATTGAACTCGATAGGAAGAAGGGCGTTCGCGAACTGTTATTCGCTCCAGAATTTCACCAACACAGCGGACTATTGGGGCAATTTCCATGTTTATGACGGGGTCCTCTACAGTGATCGCGATGGTGTCGAACTGTTGTGTTATCCAGCTGGCAGGGTTGCGGAATCTTATGAATTGATCGCCGATACGGGATCCATCGCGTACGGTGCTTTCGCTGGGTGCGTCAATCTGAAGGAGGTCAAACTGAATTACAAGATGACGACGATCAGCGAGGGGGCATTCGTGGAATGCAGTTCCCTGACCACTATCGACATCTCCAACGTTTCC
>JAFSYZ010000013.1 GCA_017455785.1 Candidatus Methanomethylophilaceae archaeon | reverse complement strand
GCTTGCTGTAAGGCCTCTCGGCATCCTTGAAGATGGCCGCCTTGTCCGTCGGAGGCCTGTAGTTCTCCATCAGTCTCCTGTAATACCTGAGGAATATCGGCCTGGCACGTGATTCGCATCCTGTGTAGAAGAATGCCGCATCACGGCTGATGGGTTCTGTCCTCTCCAGGAACCTCTGATGCTCCTTCACCCTCCTTAATGCGTTCAGAAGTGCGGGATGAGCCCTGCACCTTGTCTCGGCAAGATCCCACAGCCTGCCTTCCTTGATGTACCTCTTGACAAGTGCCAGCTCATTGGTTATCTGATAGAGATTATGACGTGCGATGATCTTCTCCCTCTCGGATTTGGTCATCTTCTTCAGTGTTTCAAGCGTGTGTCCCCTGCATGCGGGACAATTGCAGTCCAAGGACTGCATATCGCCGATACGGTATGTTCCGTCGATGAACATGAACCTGTCATCCCTTGCGAACTTGGCATACGATGCCGAATCGAAGAGATCACACCCGAGCAGTGTGGCGAACGCCAGGATCATAGGATGTCCGGCACCGAATAGATGAACGGGACGGTTGGGATTCAGTCCCTTCTTCGATGATATGATGACATCCACCAGTTCGGTGTACCTGTACTGTTCCATGAGGGGGACCACACCGCCTATGGGATGTACGTCGATGTCCATGTCCGCCATCTTCCTGGCACAATCCTCCCTCAGATCCTGGTATACCGAACCCTGCACGACACCGTTGATCATCATATGTCCCTTTATGTCACAGGCATGCTGTGTCCTCTTCAACGTCTCGACTATGGATTCGGCGGTCTCCTCCTTGGTCCAGAACGGTTCGGTGAATATATCCAGCACAGTACCGATGTCGGTACCGATGCTCTTCTGGAACTCGACCATCTCATCGTTGGTGACCTCCACCTCGCCGTACATGTGACTCTGGAAGGTCCCAGAATCGGTCATGATGACACCGGGGAAATCCAGCATCTTGTGGAGTCCTTCGGCCTGTGCCCTCTCCTTGAGCGCGGGGTTGTTCTTGATGATGTATGAATTGGTGATGATCGCCCTGAATCCGAACTCGTCGTAGAGTTCTCTGGGCGTGACAGTGAATATCTTGGGATTGACAACGGGCAGGAGGGCAGGTGTCTCCAATACGATTCCCGATGTGGTCTCGAACCTGCCTAACCTTGCAAGTCCGTCCCTCTTGGTTATCTCGAACATCGAGTGCTCGATGGCTCCAACGTTTATAATGATAGGGGAGGATCACATGATCCTGCCCGATTCCATCTCCGAATAGACCTTGGCGATGGCGTTCTTCATCAAGACATCAGAGATATCCTCGATGCAATCCTTGTTCCAATCCCTGTCGGAACGTCCTATGCTGATTAACGGTTTCTTCTCCAAACCGCACCCGCATCCATCGTCATCAGGTTCCAACGGGACTATGTTCAATCCGTCCAGTATACTCTCCACTGTCCTTCCGTTGATGAGAACATCGTTCTTCCCATCGATCTTGACCATC
>JAFSYZ010000105.1 GCA_017455785.1 Candidatus Methanomethylophilaceae archaeon | reverse complement strand
GATCAAGAAGGGAACGATGCACATGGTGCTCCTAGACCCTGACAAGCAGTCACCTGAAGAGGCTGCAAAGATCGCAATGAAATTCAAGGAGGCCGGGACCGATGCAGTCATGATCGGCGGCTCCACAGGTATCACCACCGAAAATGTGGATGCTACTGCCGTCGCCATCAAGGAGGCAACGGGACTGCCGACGATCTACTTCCCGGCAGGACCTCATGCACTTTCAACGAAATGCGATGCGATATACTTCATGACCGTCGTCAACAGTTCGGAGATCGGAATGGTCATCGGTGCACACATCAAAGCAGGAATCTATGTCAAGAAGATCGGGATCGAACCCATCTCGATGGGATACATCATCGTAGAACCCGGAATGACTGTAGGAAAGGTCACCAAGGCCAACCTGATCAAGAGGGACGACCTTGAATCTGCTGTTGCCCACGCTGTCGCCTGTGAACTCCTTGGATTGAGCCTGATTTATCTCGAAGCAGGCAGCGGTGCGGACAAACAGGTCCCTCCGGAGATGATCGCGGCCGTGAAGAAGAATGTGGACATTCCTGTCATAGTCGGAGGAGGCATCAGAGATCCTGAGGCAGCGGCCATCGCAAGGAAGGCGGGTGCGGACATCATCATCACAGGCACTTTCGCTGAGAAGTGTTCCGACGACAGCATGATCAGAAAGGTCGTCGCAGCTGCAAAAGGTATCTGAATAGGGGGATTTCCCCCTCATTCCTTTTTATCGTAATTTTCTCTGAGATCGATTATCTTCTTCGCCTTCACGGCATATTCCATGGAACCTGTTGGGACGAATTCCACTACAGGCCTGGAGACGAGATCCTCCTCCAGACCCTGTTCGACCTCCATTATCCTGCAGACGGAATCTATGATCTTTCCCTTCAACTCATCCGAAGGGGAATCCGTCTCCACCTCAAACGTCAACAGATCCCTGAAACCGTCCTTGCTGATCTTGACCTGATAGTCCACAATCCTCTTGTCAGCGAAGACGGCATCATCGAAGAGAAGAGGATAGATCTTGTGCCCCATACCAATCTTGAACTGCAGGTCCATCCTTCCGCTTGGCTTCCTCAGCCTCCTGTTGAAACGGGCCCCGCAATCACAAGGCGGAGGCAACATGGCCGCAATATCGTGCGTGCGATATCTTATCAACGGTGTACCCTCGGCATTCAGAGATGTGATAACCAACTCTCCTTCAGTACCATCTGGTACATGTCTCATCGTCTCGGGATCGATTACCTCGAACAACAGATTGGCCTCATCCGTATGGAGACCGTTCTGCTCCTCGCATTCCACCGCACAGGCAAGTCCGAACTCCGTCATCCCCCAAACGTCGATGACCTTGCAACCCCATGCATCCTCCATCGTATGCCTCATACTCTCCGACAGGGGTTCCGATGTGGATATGATCCTCTTGATACCCAAGGACCTCAGATCTATCCTGTCACCCATCAGGACGGTGACACGGTATATGAATGATGGAAGCCCGATGATGTATGTGGAACCGGACTCCTTGATCGTCGAATACTGTTTATCGATATCGTTCTCCGAGCATACGGATGAACCGTAACCCAATATCTTACAAGCACCGACCATTATCAGACTGGGATCCCAAGCGGATACAAGAGGGAACATCACATGCAACGAATCACCGGGTTCCATCCCCACCTCCTTCAGCGCCGATGCGACGATATCGATCTTCGATACCAGATCGTTCACCGTGTATCCGATGAACTTCCTGTGGCCGGTGGTACCGGTGGTCGTGAACTCTGTGGCCATCTTCGTCCTGGATGCTGCGAAGAAATACATCGAATTCTCCGCTAAATCCAATGGTTCCGTCAGCGGAATCCTCTCCAGGTCATCCCACGTCCTTATGTCGTCAGGTGTCACATCCAATTCCTTGAACTTGTTTCTATAGTATGGGGATTCCTTCTGCACATATCTCATCTGTTCCCTGAAGCGGAACAGCTGATATTCGTTGAAATCCCCCCTGGTGACCTCATCAAGGACCCTCTTACCAATACGTTCCCTGAGCTCCTTGTTCTTTTTGAAGGTCATACGTGCTTTGATGGACATCCATTCTTCCAGCGGATGCTCGCATCCTTCCGGTATCATGTTCGCCAGCAGTCTGCGGCGTATGATGAACATCTTCATCGAGTCCCAAGCACCCATGTCTCATAGAATGTAATCATCGTTCATAACAATGACGTTGCATACCTGACAAAACAAAGAGCCAGTATGCTTTTTTGAAGATTGTTCTAATTTATATATCGGAAGTCCAATCAAGGTTATGGAGGAATCGTAAATGACCTTAACACCAGAGATGGCAAGGGCAGGTGTAACACCCCAATTGCTCTCATCAACGCACAGGTTCACATGTCCCAGATGCGGAAAGGAGTTCAGTCTCTTCCAGTCAAGGGCCATCGCTTGCAGGGCATGTCCGCAGGCAAACAAGAACTGCAAGTTCGTAAGGTGCGTCCACTGCGATGCCGAATTCCCGCTGAACGGATTCGTCGTCAACACAAAGGAGAAGGAGAAGTTCCTTTCCAACTACATGAGGAGTGTAGTAGACAATTATCACTCATCATTCGGTTACTACCGCAGATGATCTTTAGAATCCTCAAAGGCCTTACTTCATTGTAAGGCCTGAGGTGATTTTTCACTGACAGAATGTCTTCTTCCTGTACAATGTCGTTCCATCATTCGAAGTGACATTGAACAGACAGAATGGTATGAGCTTTCCATCCAATGTCACGACATGGATACAGCAGCGCTCCCATCTGTCGGTCTCTCCGGTCCAGACATCCTGGAATGCCATCGCGGATACTGTAAGATAATGGGTCTTCGCACGGCTGACGAATGATTTCCATGAACCGTCATCATTGGTCCTGTCGACATCGTCCCCGTCCATGGAATTCTCGATAAATCTCCAGAACTGCGAGATCTCGGTCCTTGTCTTATCTGCAACGTTATCCGACTTCTTAGGTGGTCCGAGGGCCATTGTGGTCAGAGGGAACAGCGAATGATCAGGCATCACTATGGACAATGATTTCATGTCACAGTGGACATTGGAACACGATGTCGGGATGAAGTTATCGGCCTTCAACATACCTTTAGTCTGCACCTCGATAGCATATGCCAGCTCCGGGATCGTGACACGATCCTTGTCCTCCGGATCTATCGGATAACGACCGAAATATGAGATCGGCTGAAAGTGGACTCCCTTGACGGTTGGTACCTTGGAGGCCGCATATTTGATGATCTCCCCCACATGATCCAGATTGATATTAGGTG
>JAFSYZ010000104.1 GCA_017455785.1 Candidatus Methanomethylophilaceae archaeon | reverse complement strand
TTCTTCTCGGTCCGTGCCACCAAGAAGCTCGAGTCCGTGAGAGCGGAGATGGAGGCCGACGGCCGTCTGTACCCCAAGGGATACGGACGCTGCAAGCAGTGCGGAACCGTCGTCCTGCCAGGAGAGACGAACTGCAGGAAATGCGGTGCGTTCATAGAAGTTCCAGAGGAATACCTGAAGAAGCAGGCCGAATACTTCGAGTGCTCCGAATGCGGTGCACACATCCCTGCTGACTCGGTCTTCTGCCCCAAGTGCGGTGCGAAGTTCGACGAGGAGGATGAGACTGTTGTCGTCCCGGATGAGAAGACGATAGATGTCCCCGCAGAGATAACCGAAGAGAAATCCGAGGAGACCTCGGAAGAGAAACCCACAGAGGAAGAGAAGAAGGAGTGATTCTCCTTCCCTCTCCCTCTTTTTTACTATTTAAATAGTCAAACTCATCCTAAGACTGCATTTCCGCAACAGGAAACGCGACTTTATATCATATTCTGACTATCCTGGTGACGGGATGTGCCCTATGGCAGAGACGGCGAAGAAGAAGACCGTTCCAACGGCAGAAAAATTAGCTAGCAAGCAGCAGGAGATCTCCGTAACGGAGTTCTTCGAGAAGAACAAGCATATCCTCGGTTTCGATTCCCGTTCCAAATCATTATTGATGGGGATCAAGGAGGCCGTGGACAATTCCCTGGACGCCTGTGAGGAGGCGAATATCCTACCGGAGGTCCTGGTAAGGATGAAGCGTCTTCCCGATGACGACTACAACGTCATGGTGGAGGATAACGGTCCGGGTATCGTCCACAAGATGATGGGTAACGTCTTCGGCAGACTCCTGTACGGATCGAGGTTCCATGCGCTCAGACAGTCGAGAGGACAGCAGGGTATCGGTATCTCCGCCACGGTGATGTACGGTTACATGACGACAGGAAAACCCGCCCACGTCCAATCCAAGATAGAGGGCGAGGATGAGGTCGCATGGGGAATGGACATCGTCATCGACACCAAGACCAACAAGCCGATCATCACCAACGACAAGCCGTTCACATGGGAGGGCAAGGAACACGGTACCAGCATAGAGTACACCATTAAAGGAAGGTACATAACAGGTAAACAATCCATCTTCGAGTACCTAAAGAACACCGCCATAGTAAATCCCCACGCCAAGATCACATTCGTAGACCCCGACGGAAAGACCTTCATCTTCGAGAGGGCGACGGACATAATGCCCGAGAAATCCAAGGAGATCAAACCCCACCCAACAGGATTGGAGATCGGAGACCTTCTGAAATACGCCCAGAGGACCGAACAGAAGACCGTCAAGTCATTCCTGACCAACGATTTCTCCAGGGTCACACCTAGGATTGCAGATGACATCCTGAAGGAAGCGGGAATCAAGCCGGAAATGAAACCCTCTGCACTCACACATGAGCAGTGCAAGGAGATCATCAAGGCCATAGACAAAGTGAAGATAATGGCCCCTCCAACAGATTGCCTGTCGCCGATCGGTGACACACTGATCAAGAAGGGTCTGATGCACGTCCTGGAGGGTATGCGCCCCGATTACTACGCACCGCCTGTCACAAGGGCACCTAAATCCGTCAACGGTAACCCGTTCATAGTCGAGGCCGGTATCGTATACGGAGGTGACATCCCGTCGGACGGACAGGTCACCATCCTGAGGTTCGCCAACCGTGTTCCTCTATTATTCCAGCCCGGAGCATGTGCTATAACCAAAGCGATATCCAACATAGACTGGAGAAGATACGGATTGGAGCAGAGGGGAGGCAAAGGAATTCCCTTCGGCCCTGCGATCATATTGGTGCACATCGCATCCACCAAGGTGCCGTTCACATCCGAGGGTAAGGAAGCTGTAGCGGACCTTCCCGAGATACAATCGGAGATTGAACTGGCATTGAAGCTCTGTGCAAGGAGCCTCAAGAGCCACCTCAACAAGGAGGAGAGGAGGAGGAAGACACATGCCAAATTCGAAATCGTCCAGGAGATCCTCCCTGAATTCGCGGAAAAGTCAGCGAAGTTCCTGAACCGTCCCGTCCCCAATCTGGACAGGACCATATCCAAGATAATGAACGTCGTATGGGTGGAACCCTCCGAGAAGAAGGAGAAAAAGAAGAAGTTCCGCAAGGTCACCTATACCGTTTACAATTACACACAGGCCGAAAGGAAACTGTGCCTGCACTCACAGCTGCCTAAGGAGGCTGTCAACCTAACGCTGTTCAGCGGGGAGTTCTTCACGGAGATGAATGACGAGGGCAAGGCGACATGGACCATACCGCCCATACCTCCTGCCAAGAGCGTGGAGGTGACGTTCGAGCTAACCGGGGACATGTCGGAAGTGTTCACATTGGATGATGTCTACGTCTCCGGTATCAACCCCGTCATGGTGATGGGAGCCGAACAGCTGCCGGGAGACTGGGGAATCAAAGGAATGGAAATCACCGAACTGGATTCGGATTACGTAGAGGATGACACTGATGCAGAGGCTTTAGAGGAGGTCGAGGATCTTGGAGATGAATGATAGACAACAGAAAGCCGTGGACAACCTCACCACGATCATTGATTCGCTTTACAATCAGATGGACGGCGGAGAGATCCCCACGATGAGCCTCCCGCTGAGATCCAAGAAGAATATCGAGTTCGACCCTAGATACAACGTATGGAAGTACGGCGGCCTTCAGACCAACCGTACCGCCAAGACCGTACAGGGAGCGACGATGATGCTCAGGACCGTCTACACGGTGGATTTCATCGAGGACATGATCAAGAACAACAAGTCCTCCACCTTAAGGGAAATGTACTACATTTCTGAGGGATGGGGACATGCCAAGTTCCATACACAGGATGAGAGCAACCTTCTGGCAGAGGATCTCGAAACGGTATCCAGCTGCATGAGGGAGGACTTCAAACTAAGACCCGAAGAGGGAAGTTCGCACGTCTACGGTAACATCGACTTCAGGACCATGACCAAGAAGGGCATGAAGAAGTTCAACTGTATGGATGATGTCGCTGAGACAGGATTCGGTATCCCGTATTCCGTTGAAAAGGAGACGTTCGAGATAGTGGATCCGAAGATCGACTTCGTCATGGCCATAGAGACAGGAGGTATGTTCGCCAGGCTGATCGAGAACGGATTCCCCGAGAAGTACAATTGCGCCCTCATACACCTGAGCGGTCAGCCCACAAGGAGCACCAGGCGTCTGATCAAGAGGTTGAACGAGGAGCACAACATCCCTGTGACCGTGTTCACCGATGGTGATCCGTGGTCATTCCGTATCTTTGCATCCGTAGCATACGGTGCGATCAAGACCGCACACATATCCGATTATCTTGCGACACCGACGGCACAGTTCATCGGTATCACCGCATCGGACATCCTTAACTACGACCTTCCGACGGATAAGCTGTCGGACAAGGATGTCGGGGCATTGAACGCTGAACTGAGCGACCCAAGGTTCAAGGATGAGTTCTGGGTGACGGAGATACAGGCCATGCTGGAGATGAAGAAGAAGGCAGAACAGCAGGCTTTGGCCAAATACGGTCTGGACTATGTCACGGACAAATATCTCCCCGAGAAACTCACCGATATGGGAATACTGTGAAACCTATTTCCGGGGG
>JAFSYZ010000103.1 GCA_017455785.1 Candidatus Methanomethylophilaceae archaeon | reverse complement strand
TGAGAGCAATTGGGGTGTTACACCTGCCCTTGCCATCTCTGGTGTTAAGGTCATTTACGATTCCTCCATAACCTTGATTGGACTCCCGATATATAAATTAGAACAATCTTAAAAAAAGTGTACTGGCTCATCGCAATGTCAGGTATGTAACGTCATTGTTATGAACGATGATTACATTCCATAGGGTATGGGCGCTTGGGACTCGATGAAGATGTTCATCGTACGCCGCAGACTGCTGGCGAACATGATACCGGAAGGATGCGAGCATCCGCTGGAAGAATGGATGTCTATCAAGGCACGTATGACTTTCAAAAAGAACAAGGAGCTCAGGGAACGTATTGGTAAGAGGGCCCTTGATGAGGTCACCAGGGAGGATTTCAACGAATACCAGCTGTTCCGTTTCAGGGAACAGATGAGATATGTACTGAAGGAATCCCCTTACTACAGGAACAAGTTCAAGGAAGTGGGTGTGATGCCTGATGACATCAGGACATGGGATGACCTGGAGAAGATCCCGCTGACGGAACCCTTGGATCTAGCGGAGAATTCGATGTATTTCTTCGCTGCATCAAGAACGAAGATGGCCACCGAGTTCACTACCACAGGTACCACAGGCCACAGGAAGTTTATCGGATATACGGTGAATGATCTGGTGTCGAAGATCGATATTGTCGCATCGGCGCTGAAGGAAGTGGGGATGGAACCCGGCGATTCATTACATGTGATGTTTCCTCTGGTATCCGCTTGGGATCCCAGTCTGATAATGGTCGGTGCGTGTAAGATATTGGGTTACGGTTCATCCGTATGTTCGGAGAACGATATCGATAAACAGTATTCAACGATCAAGGAGTCCGGTTCCACATACATCATCGGACTTCCATCATTCATATACCGTGTCACCGTCCTGATGGGTGGAAAGATGGATCTGAGGTCCTTGGGCATCAAGAGGATCATATCCACATCGGAACCACTGTCGGAGAGTATGAGGCATACGATGGAGGATGCATGGGGATGCAAGGTCATCGATGTGTGGGGGATGACGGAGTTCGGACTCGCCTGTGCGGTGGAATGTGAAGAGCAGAACGGGCTTCATACAGATGAGGCGAATCTGTTGTTCGAGGTCATCGATCCCGAGACGATGAGACATGTTCCAGATGGTACTGAAGGAGAATTGGTGATAACATCTCTGAATGCCGAGGGTACACCTTTGATAAGATATCGCACACATGATATCGCTGCAATGCTGCCTCCTCCCTGTGATTGCGGGGCCCGTTTCAACAGAAGATTGAGGAAGCCAAGCGGAAGGATGGACCTGCAGTTCAAGATAGGCATGGGACACAAGATCTATCCTCTGCTGTTCGATGATGCCGTCTTCGCTGACAAGAGGGTTGTGGACTACCAGGTCAAGATCACCAAGGACGGTTTCAGGGATCTGTTGACGTTTGAGGTGGAGACGGATTCCCCCTCGGATGAGTTGAAGGGAAAGATCATAGACTCCGTCTGCAAGATAATGGAGATCGAACAGGGCCTGGAAGAGGATCTGGTTTCCAGACCTGAATTGGAATTCGTTCCTACGGGTTCGATGGAATATGCCGTTAAGGCGAAGAAGATAATCGATCTCAGAGAGAACTACGATAAAAAGGAGTGAGGGGAGAATCCCCTCGTTCAGATACCTTTTGCAGCTGCGACGACCTTTCTGATCATGCTGTCGTCGGAACACTTCTCAGCGAATGTACCTGTGATGATGATGTCCGCACCGGCCTTCCTTGCGATGGCCGCCGCCTCAGGATCCCTGATGCCTCCTCCGACTATGACAGGGATGTCCACGTTCTTCTTCACGGCCGCGATCATCTCCGGAGGGACCTGCTTGTCCGCACCGCTGCCTGCTTCGAGATAAATCAGGCTCAATCCCAGGAGTTCACAGGCGACCGCATGGGCAACAGCAGATTCAAGGTCGTCCCTCTTGATCAGGTTGGCCTTGGTGACCTTTCCTACAGTCATTCCGGGTTCTACGATGATGTATCCCATCGAGATGGGTTCGATACCGATCTTCTTGACATAGATTCCTGCTTTGATGTGTGCACCTATGACCATTCCGATCTCCGAACTGTTGACAACTGTCATGAAGTATATCGCATCACATTTCGTTGAAAGTGCATGAGGTCCTGCCGGGAAGTAGATCGTCGGCAGTCCTGTCGCCTCCTTGATGGCGACGGCTGTAGCATCCACGTTCTCGGTGGTGATACCTGTGGAGCCGCCGATCATGACTGCATCGGTCCCGGCCTCCTTGAATTTCATTGCGATCTTTGCAGCCTCTTCAGGTGACTGCTTGTCAGGGTCTAGGAGCACCATGTGCATCGTTCCCTTCTTGATC
>JAFSYZ010000102.1 GCA_017455785.1 Candidatus Methanomethylophilaceae archaeon | reverse complement strand
TAGACGATGACCTTGTACTTATCGCTGAGGCTGGGTATCAATGAATGGAAGAAGTTGATGTCCCCTCCGAATCCTGTCAATAGGATGACGGGTTCTCCTTCTCCGACCACGCTGTAGTTGATTCTTGCACCGTTTACCTCTGCGAAAGGCATGTTATCGGCCTCGAATCCAGATGGATGATAAAAAGATATGCTCAGTAATTGCGATAATCGTAATCAAAGTTCAGGTATAAGTCGTCCTCCAACTATTATTCGAAGGGAAATGCCAGAGCACTCCCCAAACCTTTTTATTTAGTACTTATAGTAGAGGGCCGGTTGATTTACAATGGCCGACACGAACAAGCTTGGAAAAAGAGTGAAGAAATACAGGGAACATCTTGGACTTACCCAGGAGCAGCTTGCCGCCAACACCGGTCTCGACCCTGAATTCATCAAGGACATCGAGGATGGTACAGTTTACCCGCCCGTTGGTTCACTTATCAAGCTATCACGTGCACTCGGTCAGAGATTGGGCACTTTCATGGACGACCAGTTCGTTCCCGATCCGATCATCGTCAGGATGTCCAACAGATACGAGGAGACATCCAACTCCAGAGAGGGTGCGAAAGGTCATTATCACTACTATCCGTTGGGAAAGGGTAAGACCGATAGGCACATGGAGCCATTGTTCATAAGGATCGAGGAGGATGACGAGAAGGCCATGTCCACCCACGAAGGTGAGGAGTTCATGGTAGTCGTCAGAGGCAAGATCATCGTTAAGTACGGTAAGGAGGAGCACATCCTCGAAAACGGAGACAGCATTTACTACAACTCCGTCGTCCCCCACTTCGTGGGTGCCGTTGACGGACCCGCCGAGATATTGGCGGTAATGTACTCCCCGATGTGAGAACATGCCGTGCACACCTAGGAAGAACATCACCAGCGATGAGAGGCTGGGCGATTTATTGGACAAGTGCATCAGGAATCATCCTGACAATGACGCCATAGTCTACGTCGACAGGGATCTCCGTCTCTCCTGGAGGGAGTGGGGTATCGAGGTCGACCGTGTGGCCAAAGGTCTCATGGCGATGGGTGTCAACAAGGGCGATAAGGTCGCGATATGGGCGACCAACGTTCCCGATTGGATCACACTTATGTTCGCTACGGCGAAGATCGGTGCTATCCTTCTGACAATCAACACCAATTACCAGGAAGCGGAGTTGGACTACGTCCTGAAGCAGTCCGATATGGAGAACCTGTTCCTGATCAACGGTGTGAGGGATACCGATTACGTACAGATCGTGTATAACCTTATCCCTGAATTGAAGGTTCAGCCCAGGGAATCCTTCCATTCCGAGAAGTATCCGCATCTGAAGAAGGTGGTGTTCCTCGGTCCCGAGAAGCACCGCGGTATGTACTCCATGAACGAGGTCAAGTCATTGGCTGTACAGATTTCCGAAGAGGAGTACAAGGTGAGGAAGGATTCTGTGGATGTTCATGACGTCACCATGATGCAGTACACCTCAGGGACCACAGGATTCCCTAAGGGTGTCATGCTCACCCATTACAACATCGCCAACGACGGATATTGGCTAGGAGCCAACATGAACTACGGACCTGAGGACAGACTGTGCATCAACGTACCTCTGTTCCACTGCTTCGGATGTGTATTGGGAGTCATGGCCTGCATAAACCACGGTGTCACCATGGTGTTCTGTGAGGTATTCAACGCGATAGACGTTATGACATCCATCGAGACGGAGAAGTGCACATCCGTATACGGTGTACCGACGATGTTCATCAACATCCTTGAACATAAGCTGTTCAACAAGTTCGACTTCTCCTCATTGAGAACGGGAATCATGGCCGGTTCACCCTGCCCTATCAAGGCGATGGAGGAAGTGGTGGATAAGATGAACATGAAGGAGATCACCATCGTCTACGGTCTCACGGAAGCATCCCCGGGTATGACACAGACCACATATGATGAACCTTCCTTGGAGAAGAAGTGCTCTTCCGTTGGAAAGAAACTCCAGGGAGTTGATACCGTGATCCTCGATCCGGAGACGTACGAACCATGCCCTGACGGTGTGATCGGTGAGTTCTGCTGTAAGGGATACAACGTCATGAAGGGTTACCACAAGATGCCCGAGGAGACGGCGAAGGTCATCGACAAGAACGGCTATCTCCACTCAGGTGACCTGGGCTACAGGGATTCCGACGGTTACTTCTACGTCACAGGCAGGATCAAGGACATGATCATCCGCGGAGGAGAGAACATCTATCCCAAGGAGATCGAGGACTTCCTCTACGGATGTCCGGGTATCAGTGATGTGCAGGTCATCGGAGTGCCCAGTGCCAAGTACGGAGAGCAGCCTGGGGCTTTCATCATCAAGAAGAAGGATGCCGACCTGACCGAACAGGATGTGCTGGACTACTGCAGAGGAAAGATCGCGTGGTACAAGACCCCGAAGTACATCAAGTTCGTCGATGAGTTCCCACTGAATGCTGCCGGCAAGATCATGAAGTACAAGCTCAGGGAGCTTGCTCACGAGATCTGGCCCGACGCATGATCACCCGATGCTCAGTGATATCGTCAAACACTTGTCATTGACGATCGGGACCGATGTGCGGTACTTGGATGAAATATCATTCAACAACGTGCCGGTCTCGATCGTTCTTCCGTCATATTCTATCATCAGCTCATAACCGTACGGTTCCTGTATCATTCCATCGAAGATACCTTCGACGAATTCCAAAGCATACGGGTCGTCCGAATTGATCAGGCTTGCCAATAGTATGGAAATAGGATATGTCGCTGTGTCATCAGTTCCCATCACATCGCAAGACCTCAGTTCCATTGATAGGAATGTGTTCACGATATCGCCGGCCATCTGATCCTCTGTATGAGTATCGGTATCGGCGAGTGCGAACATCGCCACGGATACCATCGACAGGATCGATACGAAGATGATCGCATCTATAATCGAGATCATCCCCTTACGGTTCATGACCAATACACCACCTCATATCTTGCCAACAATGTCCTTCCGTCATCAGAATCCAGTGATACCGTACCTGTTCTCCCCATCGGATGGTCGGTACGTTCGCCGCAATGATACTCCAGAGAATCATTCATCACATCACCGATCACATCGAGTCTCACATCCATCCCTTCGGATCTTTCCTTCTCCATTAAGATGAAAAGCGAGCTCTCCTTCAGTCCGCAGATCTTCCCGTTGCTGACGTAGAGTTCATCCAGGAACGATACATTCACTTCTCTATCGTCGACAGTGGTGTCCGTGTACGCTATGATCATTAGGAATGCGGTTAACGCGACCATCACGGTCATCATCGCGAACATGGATTCCATGAATCCTCCGATACCTTTCTTGTTCATGTTTGATAAAAAAATTGTCAGGGTTGATAATACGCCGTAACAGAGTTATACTAACCGTAATATTACTAATTTTTATATTCTTAAACCAAGACGATAACGCCAGGATGGAAGTCTGACTCGAAGGGACTTTCTATCTTGCGAGCCGGACCCTGTCCTGTGAAAGCTTGGAGGTGATAAGATCCGAAAAGTGTAAACGGACCAGGGAAGAAGCTTGCAACTGATTTCCCTGGCCCTAAATGTACTTCGGCTACTAGTCGAAGTCTCTAGGTCCCTCATATGAGGGAATCAAACCTTTTACTCTCCCTTCGGGGAGAGGCTTCGAGGCTTATTTGACAATTTATTTACGTTACTAATAAACTTGTCGTTTTTCGACCAAATTCATGTCTATGGCGTTCACGATCAGTTCAGACCTCTGAGGTAATGGCCGGTGTTCAGCGTACCGCCGCACATCCTTTTGATTTCCTCTGTGTGTGCCTGGTCCCTGTTTCTGAACGCTTTTGCGACGATCCTTGCCAATTCTACAGGACGTTTCCTAAGATCGATGCCGAACGAGTTGACACCAGATCTCTCCAGGTCATCCAGATAATTCAACAGCATCAGGTCGGATGAATTCAGTATGTGTGCGTAGCCGTCACGGTCACGGTATACAGGGAACACATACCCTTTCTCATCCTTGATCGTACCGTTCTTGATGTGAGGGTCCCTTGTGACCATTAACTCCAGTCTTCCGAAGACCATCATCTCCGCTTTTCCGGGATATCTTGCAAGGATGTCCTTGATCTCACCCTTGGACAGTTCCACGGACAGTGTGGTCTGATACATGGAGTCGATGAACACTGAATTGAACATGTTGCACAGATAGCTTCCATAAACTCTGTGACCATCAGCAGCATGCATCTGCCCCATGTTATGGACCATGATGGGTACATCTTTGTCCTCAGGGATGGTCTCCTCAGGTGTGAACCTCGACATGTAGTATACGCATTCCTTTCCCTTGTCGATACACATCTGTCTTGCGGAATCGAAGTCTTTACCGTCATAGTAGATGCGGTCCGCATACGGAAGGACGGCTTCCAGTACTTTCAGTGTAGATACGTAGAATGACAATGACGGTATCGTGCGTGAACGTTCTACCTTAGGGATGCTGACATTGACCTTGCTCTTCTTGGTATCGCCTGTGAACTTCGGTGGTTTTCCGACAAGGTTCTTGATGACATCGATACGCGGGTCGTATGTCCTGTACACATCGTATTTACCGTCAGTGATCTTGAACGGTGATGTAACCTCACCTTCGTTAGGGATCTTGAACCCGCCGATCTTGGCATCGCCGTCGAATATGGAGATGCCGTCACCTACATGGAGATCGGTACCTTCGATGGAGAATCTCCTGTTCTTGATCTTGACCTTCTTGATGAACATGCCCCTGTTGTCGGGGTATGTCGCCTGCACCAGGTACGATACTCCATCCAGATATCCGTGGCAGAATCCTCTGTTGAACACAGTTTTGAGCAAAGATGTGGTCTCCTCGATCTCCGGGTCGTTCGGATCCTTGTTGGCAAGCGAATAGGCTCTAGATGCAAGGTATGCATACGCTTCACTCCTCATCCTTCCCTCGATCTTGACACTCGCAACGCCCATGTCCTCCAATCTCTTCAGATAATCGATGCAGTACATGTCCGCATTACTGAGGATGTATCCGTTCCTGTCCTCAGATTCATACTTCTTCCTGCAGGGCTGTGCACATTCTCCCCTGTTGCCGCTTCTGCCTCCGACTATCGAGGAGAAGAGACATCCTCCTGATTGACAGTAGCACATCGCTCCCTGTACGAAGACCTCTATCTCAATAGGGGAGTCCTTGACAATTTTCTCTATCTCCTCGAGTGTTAGCTCTCTTGCGAGTATCACACGGTCTATGCCGTTCTTTGCACACCATTCCACACCGGCCCTCGAATGGATGGCCATCTGTGTGGAGGCGTGTTTCTTGATCGGTATGTCCTTAATTGCTTCGAGAAGCCCTATGTCTTGGATGATCACGGCATCGGCACCGATGTCCTTCATATACTGTACGAACTGGACCGCCTCTTCCATCTCGGAGTTCTTTATCAACGTGTTGACGGTTACATGCACCTTCACATTGTGCTCGTGCGCATATTTTATGGCACCTTCAAGCTCCTGATCGGTGAAGTTGTTGGCGAACGCCCTCGCACCGAAGCTCTTCCCTGCGAGATAAACGGCATCGCATCCTCCTTTGATGGCTGCTACCAATCCTTCCGGTGAACCTGCTGGTGCTAGGACTTCCATATCCGTTCCAATCAATGATGTATTTATAAAGGTTTAGCATCGAAGGTTCGGAGCGTACAGGTTATGAGTGTCGGTTCGTTGTTGATGGATCTCCGTATCTGGATAGTGGCAGCCCTGGCCCTGGCGTTCATTCTGGATCCGTTGGGCCTCCCTGTAGCGTCTATAACCGTTGTCGCCTTGATGATCCTGACCATCCTGTCCGTCGATGGGATAGAGATCAGGAAGGAGGACATCGTCAACAACAGAAGGGGAGCTATTATAGCGTTGCTAATGTCCTTCATTCTGAACACCGGTATCACATTGCTTTGTGGTCTGTATTTCCGTGGTAGTGACACAGGAATGTGGCTAGGATGGGCGATGATAGCGGTCATGCCCTGTGCCGTTTCGACTCTGAGCGTACCGTTGATCATGAAGGAGGATCAGCCTTCATCCTTGGCCATTGTGGTGGTGTCCTATGTGTCCGCATTGATCATCACTCCTCTGCTGTCGATTCTGATAATCGGTGATGCCGTGAGTCCCCTGGAGATCCTGAAGTACATCATCGCATTCATCGTCATACCACTGTTGGTCTCTATCCCCTTGAGGAGACTGCATCTGACCAGAAATATGAAGGTGCCCGTGATCAACATGATGCTCGCAACGATCATTTTCCTTTCTATGAATATGAATCGCAGCTACATCTTCAATTATACAGAGACTGTGACAATACTGGTAGGGATCTGTATACTGAGGATCGTCGCACTGCATATCACTTGCAGGTTCATCATCATGAGGGCAGGATTGGACAAGGGGACGTACTACACCTATCTTGTCGGTGCTCTATGGAAGAATACCGGATTGGCGGTATCCATGTGTATGGCTATATTGACAGGCTATCCCCAGGCGGCATTACCGGGAATAATCTGTCTTCTCTGTGAGGATATTTGGTTCTCGTTCGTGGTCAACGGCAGAAGGTTGGATGGCAGTCAATAGACACTAACCACTAACCGTACGGTCCTCCCTTTATAAATACCGATATGAAATCATAATTCATGAAGGAAATATTAACATCGTTCAGAAAGAAGGATGTGCCGCACAGCAGGGATATCGTAGTCCAATGCAGAGGGTGCGGGATACGTCCGAGCATAGAGGATATAGGATGCCTCAGGTGCATCTGCGGGCATCTGAAGGACAGCGATGCGTTGTCTTTGACATTGGTGTCATCGAATGAGATGAGATATGACGGGGATGCTCTGAAGGAACTGGTAGGTCTCTCATCATCGATATCGGAAGATGCAATCTCCACAGGCGATTCAATCAGATGCAGGAACTGTGGATTATGCAAGGACCGGATCATCGAACAGATATGGGAAAGTCTTACGATCGAGAATCTTGACAGGATATCTAAAACATTGGATGGAATCGAGGAAGACTGTGTTAGATCATCTATCTGTAAGGAGTCGGTGAAGGCATCGTTGACAAGGATGGAGGACAATATGACCGAATCGTCCGAAAGGATGCGTCTTCTCGCCCACAGGTTCATGGGGGTGTGAGTATGCCGAAGGTCATGGACCAACAAGGTGTCGATACGGAAGCCGTCAGGGCCGATATGGGGAATCCAGTCCTGACTTCGACCGATACAGGACACACATCATTGATGGAATCATTGATGATGATAGGCAGGAGATATCTGAAGACCAAACCCACATTCGCGGACACATGGATGATAGGGTCTGAGAAGGATATCTCTGTCATTGAGAGATACCGTACCGATCATTCTCAGATAATAATCGGCAAGGCTGACGACGGTGAGATGGAATACTTCTTGATTCCTGACGATTATGATTATTCTGTGGAGGTGATGACGGTATTGGAATCATGTATCTCCGCACTGAGGGAGAGGTACAGGAAATCCCCTATCAGGATGGACAGGGCATCTATCAGATCTTTTTCAATGGAATATCTGAAGTCGAAAAAGGATGTACTTGCATCTTCAATGGATACGGAAGAGATACCGTACAATGAGCTGTGCGACATCGTATACAGATATACATTCGGCACAGGGATATTCGAATTGCTTCTGGAGGATCCCAGGATAGAGGACGTGTATGTGGATGCCCCATGTTCTACAAACAGGATACACGTTACAATGAACTGCATCGGAGGTGACAACTCCTTCACCAGATGCAGGACCAATCTCATCGTTGATGATAGGGAGGTGGTCAATCTCATCAACATGCTGATGAGGGACAGCGGATTGCCTTTCTGCGAATCACATCCCGTTCTGGAGACGAACATGTCTGATGGCTTGGCAAGAGCCACTGTTGTCGGCTATCCTATGAGCCCTAACGGGGATTCCTTGGCAATAAGGAAGCATTCATCCACACCATGGACACTCACCAGGCTGATAGGCAACGGTACGTTGGATGCGTATACGGCAGGATTGATATCTTTCCTTGTGGACAACAGGTGCACCTTCCTGATATGCGGTGCAAGGGGTTCCGGAAAGAGCTCGTTGCTTTCGGCGATGATGTTCGAGTTCCCGTTATCTCAACGTATAATCACCATAGAGGACACGATGGAACTGCCGAGCGAGAGGATGCGTGCGATGGGATACAAGGTACAGTCCCTGCTGATAGACGACAGGAACGAGGAGGATGCCAACAAGAGGGCCGATGAAGCTCTGAGAGTGTCATTGAGAATGGGGGAATCCGCCATCGTACTGGGGGAGGTCAGAGGCGAGGAGACCAGGACGCTCTATCAGAGCATGAGGGTCGGTCGTGCCGGAAGCTCGAT
>JAFSYZ010000012.1 GCA_017455785.1 Candidatus Methanomethylophilaceae archaeon | reverse complement strand
TCAATGAGTTCGATGGAATTGTGGTGTCCTGCGACATCCCTTCTGGATTCGGTACAGATCAAGCGATCAGTCCTGACGTAACGGTCACGGTCCATGACATAAAGGAAGGCATGGACACTGACAACAGCGGTACCATATTCGTCATGGACATAGGTATGCCGCAGAAAGCCTACGACATCATCGGAAAGGGCGACATGAAGAGATATCCTGTCCCTAAGGATGATTCGCACAAGGGACAGAACGGAAGGCTTCTGGTCATAGGCGGAGGCCCGTACATAGGAGCACCAGCGATGTCCTCGCTTGCTGCACTAAGAGTAGGTACGGATCTGGTTCACATAGCGACACCCGAACAATCCTTCCAGGGGATCTGCAATGTATCTCCAACATTCATCATGCACAAGCTGTCAGGAGATGTGCTGACTGAAGAACATCTGAATCAATTATCTGAATTAGCAAAAGATGCTGATGCTGTTCTCATCGGACCAGGTCTCGGAAGGGATGAGAGAACGATCGCGGCAGTGAGGAAGTTCGTGAAGAAGTGTAAGAAACCCGTGGTGATAGATGCCGATGCGATCACAGCGATGGCGGACAGCGGTATCGTGAAGGATACACCTGTGATCTACACACCGCATCACTCCGAATTCAAAAGACTGTCCTCCAAGAAGGATCCCGCTGATGCTGCCAAAGACCTAGATGCGGTCATCGTCCTCAAAGGTAAGGAGGACATCATCACCGATGGAACAAGAACCCGTAGGAACGTCACAGGCACTTCCGGGATGACCATAGGCGGCACAGGGGACGTACTGGCAGGCACTATAGCAGGATTGCTTTCAAAGGGCATGGATGCCTTCGACGCCGGTTGTCTGGGAGCTTACGTCTGCGGCAGAGCAGGAGAACTGTCGTTCGATGAATTCTCCTATGGTATGCTACCAACGGATATGATAGACAATATCGGAAGGGTGCTCCGTTCCGAACTGTGATAACATGGACATACAGCCCATCTACGGAATCCCTGCGTTAAGGGTCAACGATTCTTTCGTCATATCCGATCTCCACATAGGTGTGGAAACGCATCTGATGAAGAAGGGATTCCATATCGCTTCGAGAACCGAGGATATGTACGATTGCATCCTGGAGAATTCCGAAGGTTGCGATCATCTGATCGTTCTTGGCGATGTGAAGGATGCCGTTCCAGGTTCATCGAAACAGGAGTTCAGGGAGATACCGAACTTCTTCGAAAGATTGAAGGAAAGGTTCGATAACATCGACCTTGTCAGAGGCAATCACGACACGAACATTGAAGAATTTCTTCCGGAAGGAATAAGAGTAAGGCCGTCCACAGGGATGGTCATCGATGGTGTGGGATACATACACGGTCACACATGGCCATCCGAATCCACTATGAAGTGCAAGACGCTCATCATGGCTCATGAACATCCTGCGGTCATGTTCAGGGATGGTGTGGGGAAACAGACCACCGAACCATGCTGGATGAGAGGTAAGTTCAGATCGGGTTGTGACAGATATCAGGAATTCCCTGAATCTTTCATCGTGATCCCCGCATTCAACAGGATGCTCGGAGGTTCACCGATGAACGTCGTCAACGGAACGTTCCTAGGGCCTCTGATGAACAACGATTATCTTGATCTCGACAACGCTCACATGTATCTTCTTGACGGTATCGACCTTGGTAAGAGATCGGACATAATGGTCAACGACAGGTATGAGCTCAGGAATCTGAAACGTGGTCCGAGAAGAAGATGAGAGATGTTTTTTCCTTATCTTAGGGACATGACCTTGTTACTGTATCCATTCGACCTATGACGAATGGACGGAGTATGTTGCTTCAATTCCATTAAATATGCATGAATTCGTGATTAGTATCATGGCAAAACGTACACGTTTGGTCCTGATCGGAGGCTTTCTCGGTTCCGGGAAGACCACCCTCATCAACAAGCTTGCACAGAGATACATCGAGGAGAAGAAGAGCATAGGTGTGATCACCAACGATCAAGGGAAGTATCTGATCGACACCGAGTTCGTGAAGGTACGCGGTATCGATGTCGGAGAGGTCACAGGAAGCTGTTTCTGCTGCAACTTCCCCAAGTTCTTCGAGAACGTGGAGAGGCTCTCAGGCGAATGCACAGCGGACTACATCTTCGCCGAACCTGTAGGCAGCTGTACGGATCTTATGGCGACGATAATGACACCGCTCCGTTCATTCCATAAGGAGAAGTATTCCACGGCACCGCTCATCGTACTGGTCGACGGTGCAAGGATGTTCGACAGGGCATTGGATTCCGTCAACCTCGGAGGATATCTGAGACACCATCAGGTCGCGGAGGCGGAATACGTAGTGCTCACGAAGACCGACATACTCGGTCCGAAGGATGTGGAGATCTTTCTGAATGATCTCAAGGAGATCAATCCCGATGCCAAGGTCATAACGTATTCCGCGATAACCGGAGAGGGATTCGATGAGATCGTTGACATAATCAACAGCGATGAGGAATCGAAGAAGAAACCGGTGTATGTTGATTACGTCAGATACGCCGATGCCGAGGCGGAGCTGGGATGGTACAACGGTATCTTCGAGTTCACTGCCGACGGATATGACGCTTACGACCTGGCCGCAGCATTGCTGGAGGATCTCGGTACGAAGTACTCCCCATCCGATGTTGCGCATGCGAAGGTCGCATTCACGAGCGATGACGGACACGTCAAGGTGTCCTTGATCGGAAGCGAAGTATCTATAGGCGGCGTATACGGGACAAGGGAACTCTCAGGCAAGGTACAGCTGAACTTCAACGCACGTATCGCATCCGAACCCGACAGGCTCAAGGATGCCATAAGGGAGACGGTGAAGAACGTGTTGACCTCCAAAGGAGTGAAGGATTGCAAAATGATCTTCGATGACTGTTTCTCTCCCGGAAAACCCAATCCTACCTACAGGATGATAGACGGGTGAAAATCTCAAAAATTAAAATTGGGGGCTTTCGCCCCCTTTTCAATTCGTTTAGTCGCGTGTGATCGTGTCGTAGACAGTACCGTCGTGGTTCCTGATCACTGCTGTCAGAGGCATCTGTCCGGGCAGGCTGTGTGTTGCACAGGAGTTGCACGGGTCGTATGCCCTGAATGCCATCTCGACCATGTTCAGCAGACCGGGTGAGACATCGTAGTTCTTGATGAGTGCCTTGGCGACTCTTGCGACGTCCACGTTGATGGGTCCGTTGTTGTTGGTGGTTCCGACGACCAGGTTGCATGCGGTAACGATTCCGTTCTCGTCACAGGTGTAGTCGTGTGTGAGTGTTCCTCTGGGAGCCTCGACACATCCGACTCCACGGCCTCCGGGTGAGATGTCGGTCTGTTTGACATCGCTGTTGGTGAGGTCGGGGTTCTGTGCGTTCTCGAGACAGCGCTCTGCGGCGTAGATCATCTCGATGATCCTTGCCCAGTGTGTTGCCAGTGTGAAGTGCACGATCGGCTTGCCGTTCTCGCAGGGCACTCCGGCATCCTTGAAGAATCCGCGGTACGCTTCCAGCTCCTCCTGTGCGATCGGTGTGCTGATCTTGTCGCAGACGTTCAGCCTGGACAGGGGTGTTGCACGGTACAGACCGCTGTCGGGACCAGAGACCATTCCCTTGTATCCGATCTTCTTCAGGTAGGGGAACTTCTCGTAGGACCAGGGCTCGACGGCCTCGGAGATGTGGTCGAGGTAGTCGAACGGATCGTATCTGTCGAACTCCTTACCCTTCTGGTCGACGACCCTGACAGGTCCGTCGTGGAACTCAAGGGCGTTGTCCTTTCCGACCAGGCCCATGTAGTATGACTCCTGGTAGTACAGGTCGGGGTTCGCGATGATCTTCACGTACTCCTCGTTTCCGAGGACGACGTCCTTGAACACCTTCATCGAGGTCTTTGCGAACTCGACGAGGTCCTGGGCGTAGCTGATGATCTCGTTCTGCTGTTCCTTCGTGATCGCTGTGGTCACTCCACCGGGGACACCCATGACGGGGTGTGTTGCCTTACCACCGATGATGGCCTGGATCCTCTGGGCCTTGGACCTTGCCCTGAGGACAGCTCCTCCGAGCTCGAGTCCTACTGCGCCGACGACACCGAGGACGTTCCTGTTCGCTGCAGGTGATGCAGGACCGAGGACGAAGTCGGGTGATGCCAATGCGTAGAAGTGCGCGATGTGGCTGTGGACGAAGTGTGCGTTGTAGAACAGGTCCCTCAGGCGGAACGCTGTGTCGGTAGGCTTGGTGTTGTAACATCCGTCGATAGCCTTCGTGGATGCCAGGTGGTGTGCTCCAGGGCAAACACCGCAAAGCCTTGCGGTAATCTGGTTGAGCTCGGTGACCTTCCTTCCGATACAGAATCTCTCGAATCCCCTTACCTCAGGAACCTGCCAGTAAGCGTTCTCGACGTTTCCGCTGTCGTCCAGGAAGATCTCGATCTTTCCGTGTCCCTCAAGACGTGTGATGGGATCGATGAGGATCCTCTTCTTGTCGACTTTCTTTGTTTCTTCCCAAATGATAGGTCCGGCCATTTACTGACCTCCTTCTTTGACTTTCGATTTAATCAATGCCTTAGACATGGAGTAGGCGTAGAAGTAACCGAGCGGGTCCTTGATGCCTGACATGATGTCTATGATCTTGTCCTCACCGCAGATGGGGTCATCCTCCAGCACAGGGAACAGTGATGCGACCGCTGTGAAGATGGATGCTCCCTGCTCCTGTACGGCCTTGGTAGGTCCGTAGCATCCACGGCAGGGCTGACCGACTGCTGTACACTTTGCACCGCATCCGGCGACTGTTGCTGCTCCGAGACAGAGGATTCCCTGGTCCATCAGGCAGAGCTCGGGGTCGACGTCGACCTCGTGAGGCTCGCAGATCTTCTCGATCCTCCTGTTCTCCTTACGCCTAGTGCATTCCTCGCACATGGTCTTCTCCTCTACTCCGATCATCGTTCCCTTGGGCGGGAGTGCGACACCGTTGTAGACGAAGTCGACGAGTGCTGCGAGCAGTTTGGAGATGGACTCCTGTGTGGGCGGGCATCCGGGGATGAAGTAGTCCACATCGATGACCTGATCGAGCGACTTGACCCTGTCGTAGAAGACGGGGAGTGTCAGCTCACCCTCAGGTGCCTGGTATGAGGTCTGGGGCATGACGGGTGCATCCTTGTGGTATGTTGCCTGGAAGTCCGCTGAGGTGGGTGTCTTGGTGTATACGTAATCCAAGATCTCCTTTCCGTCACCGACGAGGTTGGCGAGAGCGGGGGTTCCACCGAAGCAGGCGCAGGTACCGTATCCGACGACCAGCTTGGACTTCTGCCTGAGCAGCTTGACCATTTGCTCGTTCTCGGAGTTCCTTACCGCACCGTTAATGATGGAGACTGTGATCTCTCCGTCGTCCATGGCGGCGATGTCGTGCTCCTTTCCGTCAGCGGCGATAGGCCACATGACGATGTCGGCCATTGCGCCGACGTTCAGG
>JAFSYZ010000101.1 GCA_017455785.1 Candidatus Methanomethylophilaceae archaeon | reverse complement strand
CGATATGCTCGATCATAAGGTTGTGCAATTGGTGGGCGGAGTCCCCGGAAGCCAACAGGTGATCATTCCTGACCCGCTTACCGTGGCCGGATCCTGGATCGATAAAGGAGCGAAATATCTGCACCTGGTGGACCTGGATGCAGCATTCGGTAAGGAAGGCAACATCCCTGTCATCAAACAGATCATCAAGGAATACGATGTCCCTGTGGAGATCGGTGGAGGAATTCGCGACGAATCCACTGTTGAAGAACTAATCTCTGCAGGAGCTGACCGCGTCATCATCGGAACCAAAGGCATCAAGGAACCGGAATGGCTCCAGAAAATCGCCGACAGATTCCCGAAGAAGATAGTACTCTCATTGGATACCAAGGACGGTGCCATAACCGTGAAGGGATGGCAGGAAAAATCGGCCATATCCTTGGATGAGATGTTCGATACCATCAGGGAGATGCCGCTCGCAGGCGTCCTTAACACCAATGTCAACGTCGAGGGACAGGGGAAAGGAATAGATGCCGACTTCGCTGTCGATTTCATCAAAAGGTGTCCCCACAGCGTCATAGCATCAGGCGGTGTGACCACGGAAGAGGATGCTCGCATCCTCGACAACGCCGGAGCCGTCGGTGCCGTTGTCGGTATCGCTATCTATACCGGACTCATGGAACCCTGGAATTGGAAGGAACCCTGGACCGCCAGATATTGATCGTAAAGTCCAACCTCTGCCTAAAAACATCATATCGTGTGTTTCCAGTGGTAACAACCAAGGCCTGAACTGATCTTTACATCATCTTATATCGATGATATCGCACTACTGTAATCCATGGCAGAGATAAACTGGCAATCGGACACGATCTACGCCATAGTACTCCTGCTAGTAGTTGGTATGTGCTGCCGTCTTTTGGCAGAAACGATTGTCAATACTTTCCTAACCCAATTCCTGTCATCCCTTCTATCTCTCATCATGCCGTTCGTAGTTAGTGTTATACTGGGCAGCATAGTGAAGCGTTTTTTCAAAGGGTATCAGAAGGACGTCCAGTCAACAGTATGGGACCTGCTGTTATGCATAACGATGGTCATCATCTTCGGGATCTTGTTAAAGGATGTGATCGGGCCCTACTACTATCTGGCGATAGCAGGTGCGGTAATCGGACTCATAATCCAATGGAAAGGAGGTGCGATGGCGATATGCAGATGGATCGCGTTCAGGCTTAACCGCAGATTCGGAAAAGGGACCGTAAGGAAGACCATAGTAATCCTGATAATAATCATAGCTGTCATCGTGGCGCTATCCTATGCGTTCGATCGTATCTTGAGATGAACAATACCCTCGCATCCATGTACTGAAAGATCTGTCTATCCTCAGAAAGGTACGAAAATCATTCAATTCAACATATTCTCAAAGTTGTGACGGACAATAAATATATACTACGAATCCATTGTTGGATTATACATCCAACTATGTATCAAACATCTTTCATCCGCTACCAGTCAACTATTCCTCCATCTGGGATGCGGGTGCACTCTTTTTTCACTGTTCCGAAGTCTTGATTTATAAATACCCTTATTTATGCGCGCTACAATGGATGTGCGAGTGTTACCATGTCAGGAAGGACCTCAAAGATGGAACGTAAGACCCGCGAGACAGAGATCTACGTGGAACTGAATTTGGATGGAAAGGGTAAGTTCGATGTCGAGTGCGACATCCAATTCCTCAAACACATGGTGGAGACCCTTTCCAGGTATTCCGGCATGGATATCAAGCTGAGAGCATCCGGTGACAACGAGCACCACATCATCGAGGATGTTGCGATCACACTCGGTAAAACGTTCGCAAATGCATTGGATGATAAACCGATCGAGAGGATGGCGACCAGGACGGTCGTCATGGATGATGCGTTGGTGATGACCTCGCTCGACATAGTCGACAGACCGTATGCTGAGGTGGACTGTCCGGATCAGCTGTATCACCACTTCTTCAGGAGCTTCGCCATGTCCGCAGGACTCACCCTGCACATAATGGTGATCAGAGGATATGACGACCACCACATCATAGAGGCAGGGTTCAAATCCATGGGTATCGCACTGAAAGAGGCGCTGAGGAGACGCGACTCCGAACTGAGCACCAAGGACAAAGTCGAGGTGAAGTGATGCTTGCTAGACGTATCATTCCGTGCCTCGATATGAAAAACGGAAAGGTCGTCAAGGGTGTCAAGTTCCAGAACCTCAGGGATGTAGGACACCCTCCCGACCTTGCAAGGGAGTACGAGAAACAGGGTGCGGACGAGATCACCTTCCTGGATATCTCCGCATCACTGGAGGGAAGGAAGACACTCCTGAACATAGTTTCCGAAACTGCTCAGAAACTCTTCGTTCCACTGTGCGTAGGCGGAGGTATCGGATCGGTCGAGGACGTCAGAGCTGTACTGAACGCAGGTGCTGACAAGGTCTCAATCAACTCAGCTGCGGTCAAGGACCCCGATGTGATCACAAGATGTGCCGAGAACTTCGGTAAACAATGTGTCGTAGTCGCTATCGATGTCAAGAAAGAGGGTGACCACTGGGAGGTCTACACCCACGGAGGGACCAGACCTACTGGCATCGACGCATTGGAATGGGCCAAACGCGTTGAGGACCTGGGTGCAGGAGAGATTCTGCTCACATCCATGGATGCGGATGGCGTGAAGACAGGGTACGATATCCCGATCACAGCAGCGATAGCTGATGAAGTGAAGATACCGGTGATAGCATCAGGCGGATGCGGAAACATAGAACATATCTACGAGGTGTTCACACAGACCAACGCGGCAGCAGCATTGGCCGCATCGATATTCCATTTCAAAGAGGTCACCGTCGGTGACGTCAAACAATATCTAAAGGACAGAGGTGTAGTGGTCAGATGACCGAACTCAAATACGATGACAAAGGACTGATACCGGTTATCGTGCAGGACAGCACGACCGGTGAGGTACTCATGATGGCCTGGTCCAACGAAGAGGCCGTAAGACTGATGAAGGAAACCGGATACACACACTTCTGGTCCAGAAGCAGACAGAAGCTCTGGAAGAAGGGGGAGGAATCCGGACATGTGCAGAAGATCGTCTCGATTCAGACCGACTGCGATGCCGACACCCTGTTGGTAAGGGTGGTACAGGAAGGTGTCGCCTGTCACACTGGCAACCCGTCATGCTTCTACGACCTCCAGTACGGGGATCTTGACAGGACATCCTCCATCATTCCCGATCTCAAGAGGGTCATCCACGACAGGATGGTCAATCCGGAGGAGGGAAGCTACACCTGCAAACTCTTCAACGACGAAACCAAGATGTGCAAGAAGATCGTCGAGGAAGCGGCGGAATTCGTTCTCGCCATCAAGGACAAGGAAGAGGACGAGACGGCATGGGAACTTGCAGATCTGATCTACCACACCATGGTCGCAATAGAAAAAACGGGACTTTCCATGGAAAAGGTCTATGAGAAACTATCGGAGAGACGTCAATGAGAGCAGACCTCCATACACACAGCATATTCAGCGATGGGGAGCTCATCCCTGCCGAACTGGTCAGGACGGCGAAGACGCTCGGCCACAGGATCATAGCGATAACCGACCACGTCGACATGACGAACGTCGAACATGTGGTGAAGAACGTCGTCAAAGCAGCCGAACTCACCGACGGTGAGATCAAGGTCATACCCGGAGTGGAAGTGACCCATGTACCGCCATCCAAGATGGATAAGGTCATAGCCGATGCCAAGAGGTTCGGTGCGAAATGGATCGTCGTCCATGGTGAGACCGTCGTGGAACCTGTGGAACCGGGTACCAACCGTCAGACCGTCATGAACCCGGATGTCGATGTGCTGGCACATCCCGGTTTCATCACCGAGGAGGAGATGGAGCTCGCAAAGAAGAACGATGTGCTCATAGAGATCACAGGCAGAAGGGGACACAACATAACCAACGGGCATGTGGTCAACCTCGCAAGGAAGGTAGGTGCTAAGATGGTCATCGATTCCGATGCACATGCTGACTGCGACCTCATGAATGAGGAGAGGGCATACACCGTAGCATTGGGCGCAGGAATGACTAAGGAAGAGGCCGACGAAGCGATACAGAGGACACCTTTCCTCTACACGAAGGGCCTCTGATGACAATAGGGAGCTCTGTCTCCCTCCTTTTCCGTTTTTAACCCAGACCTATTTTTAGGATACCTTAAATAGATGCCAAACATTGTGTTCAGTGATGAGGAACGACAATCGCGAGGACTATCTGATCAACATCCTCCGCCTTACCGACGGCACTGGTACCGTAAGGACCACCGAGTTGGCCAGCTATATGCAGGTGACTCCGGCCAGCGTAACAGAGATGTTGAAGATACTGAGCAAGGAGGGACTCGTCAATTATCAAAGATACAGAGGAGTGAGCCTTACAGAGGAAGGTGTCCTGAAAGCAAGGGAGCTCAGAAGGAAGCACCACATAATGGAAAGGTTCCTCACCGACGTTCTAGACATAGACCACGAACAGGCACATGACCAGGCATGTGCTGTGGAGCATTCGATATCCGAGGAAACTGCGGACAAGATGTGCCGCATGATCGGTACGAAGATTGATGCCGACTGCACCACATGCAAGAACCCATGCAACGATGGAACCGTCACCATTGTCAAATGCATCGCCGTTTCGAAGATGAGACAAGGAGACAAAGGAAAGATATCCCATCTGTCTTCCGGTGAAAGCACGATGGTCAGGAAACTCATCTCCATGGGATTCGTTCCCGGAAGGGACATTCAATTGACCACGTCCGTCTCCGACAAAGGTGCGCGCATCATCAAGATCGGTGAGGCCACAATTGCTATCGACAAGGACATGGCGTCGGCCATATTCGTGAATCTGGAGTGAGGTCATGACCAACATCCAGGTGGCATTGGTCGGACAGCCTAACGTAGGCAAGTCCATGCTTTTCACCAGACTCACCGGTGTTGGAGTAATCACTTCCAATTATCCCGGTACGACCGTGGAGTTCGATGAGGCCACCGTCAATTACAAAGATGTGGTGATGCACGTCCACGACCTTCCGGGAACATACAGCCTATCCACCAACTCCGAGGACGAGAAGGTCGTCATGGAGATGCTCTGTGACAATAATAACGATGTGATCGCCGTAGTTGCAGATTCGACCAATCTTGAATCCAGCCTCGTACTGGCGATAGAGGTCTGTGAACTGGGCCTCCCCACCATGATGGTGCTGAACAAATTCGATCTGAAGAGATTCGATTTCGATATCGATACCCTGACTAAGATCATCGGCATACCTGTCATTCCCGTATCCGCAAGGACCGGAGAGGGTGTTGACAACCTTTTGAAGGCCATATACGAGAAGATGGCACGTGTCTCCGACTACAGGGTCCAATACGACGGACACATCGTGAACTATGTCAAGGAGATAATGGCCATGGACCCGTCCATAACCTGGGGCATGGCCATAAAGATGATGGAGGGCGTGGGCCATTACATCGAATCCGCGTCCGATGATGTCAGGAAGAGGATAGAGGAGATGAACGAGGAGTTCACCTCCATCCACGGAGAGGGTATGAATGTACACCTGGCCAGGGACAGGTACGGTGATGCACACATCATAGCCATGACCGTCTGCAAGAGAACAGAACAGAAGTCGAGTCGTAAGGATCGGATATCCGAGATGACCATCAACCCGTCCACAGGTATCCCCATCCTGATAGCTGTCCTCGTTGCGACGTTCGCCTGCCTGATATTCGTGGGAGGATTGCTGGCCGAGGGTATAGAGACGCTTTACGAGAATATCGTAGGAACGGCTCTGTCGGATTTCGGAAGGCAGATCGGCGGAGAATTGGGCGAAGCGATAATGACGGGAATAGACAACGGTATCAGTGCGATATTGGGTCTGGTGATCCCATACATCATGGTGTTCTACATCCTGCTGGGCATACTGGAGGATTCCGGATACCTTCCAAGGGCCGTTGTACTTCTAGACAGGACACTCCACAAGATCGGACTCCATGGGAACGCATTCATCCCCATGATGGTAGGTCTCGGATGTAACGTACCTGCGATCCTATCTACAAGGATCATCCGTTCCAGGAGGGAGAGGATAATCCTCTGCACCGTCATCTGCATGGCCGTACCGTGTTCGGCACAGTTGGCCACCATAACCGGAGTGACAGGAAGATATGCAGGGTTCGTTTGGGTCCTCGTACTGTTGATACTATTGGTGGCATTAGGTACCATCTCAGGAATCGTACTGAACAGTAGACTGAAGTATGAGCCATCCAATCTTGCGATGGAACTTCCGGAACTCCAGATGCCCAGACTGCGTAATGTTCTTGCCAAGATGTGGATGAGGACCAGCGACTTCTTCAAACTGGCAGTACCGCTGCTGATCGTCGGATGCATCATAATCGAACTGCTGGTCTCGTACGGCGTATTGGATGAGATCGTGGATCCCATGTCCTGGCTGACCGTAGGTCTACTGGGCCTTCCGGCAGTGACGATAATCGCCTTCATCGCAGGCATACTGCGTAAGGAGATGTCCTACGGTATGCTGGTCATTCTGGCAGGGACACAGGGCATCACCGAGATAACTGATTTCATGACACCGCATCAGTTCATCGTTTTCGGTGTGGTGATGTCGATATACCTGCCATGTCTGGCAACTATGACCGCGATGTACAGGGAACTCGGTCTGAAGGAGACCGTAAAGATCTCATTGGCGACAATAATCGTGGCTGTTGCCATTGGTTCGATATTCAATGCCGTCCTGAACGTCATAATGTGATACGGATCACAGGTACCAGCGTAATCCAATCCAATATGGTTTTATCATCACATCATATTATCAGGGACATGCCAAGGATCGCTATCATAGGTGGTACCGGAGTCTACAATCCGGAAAGATTCGAATTGATCAAGAAAGTGTTCCCGGACACACCGTACGGTAAACCGTCGGACGAGATACTGATTGGAAAGATCAACGGTGTCGAGGTCGCATTCCTGCCCAGACACGGTAACAAACACCAGCACCCGCCATCAAGCGTTCCGTACAGAGCGAACATCTACGCACTGAAGGAGCTGGGAGTGGAGATGATTGTATCCCCATGTGCAGTAGGTTCGCTGAGGGAGGATTTCAGACCCGGGGATCTGATAATAGTCGATCAGCTCGTGGATTTCACCAAGAAGAGGGATTACACATTCTTCATGGACAGGACCGTCCATATCGCCATACCTGATCCCTTCTGTCCCCAGATGAACGCCGTTTTCGACAACAAGGCGAAGGAGATGAAGATACCCTATCACATGGGAGGAACCTATGTCTGCATCGAGGGACCGAGATTCTCCACGAGGGCAGAGAGCAGGATGTTCCAGAATTATGCCGACATCGTCGGTATGACAGCCGTTCCCGAATGCCAGCTGGCAAGGGAGATGGGCATGTGCTACTGCTCATTGGCCACGATTACGGATTACGATGCATGGAAGGAGGAGACGGTCACCATCGACATGGTACTCAAGACGATGGCCGAATGCCTCGACAAGATCTGCAAGATACTTGAGCTCGCCCTTCCCGATCTTGTGAAACTGCCTCCCTGCCACTGTAAGGACGCGGCCATCGAGTGCGGTGCCATAGAGAAGTGAGCATGAGGATAGTAATCGACGGAATCGTCCAGGGAGTCGGATTCAGACCGACCGTACAACGTGTAGCTTCAGCTCTGGGGCTGAACGGAAGAGTCTGGAATGACGGTTCCAAGGTGATGATCGATGTCGATGATGCCTATGCCCTGAAAGATGGTATATTGAAGAACCTGCCACCGTTGGCAAGGATCGATTCCATTGAGATATCCGAACATCCGATGCCGGAATGCAACGGATTCTCGATAGTACCATCCGATCACAGGAGTGCGGGGGTCAGCATACCCACCGATACAGCAGTCTGCGATGAATGCCTGAAAGAGATGCGTTCCAACGGCAGGAGGAAAGGTTATGCGTTCACCACATGCACCAACTGCGGTGCAAGGTTCACTCTCCTCTCATCGTTGCCATACGACAGGGCTAATACGGCGATGAAGGACTTCCCGATGTGCGATTCCTGCAGGGAGGAGTACACAGGGATGACGGACAGGAGATTCCATCATCAGACCGTTTGCTGCCCCCACTGCGGACCGAAATACCGTTTGGTGGACAAAGACGGAAAGACCATAGATGGAGACCCAATCCCGAGGTTCGCGGAGATAATCGATTCCGGTTCCATAGGGATAGCGAAGAGCTGGGGAGGGATGCATATATGTGCAACCTTGGATAACATCGATAGTGTTCGTCAATGGTACCGCAGGGAACAGAAACCGTTCGCTATAATGGTCAGGGATTTAGAAAGTGCCAGACATTACGTTAAGCTCACTCACAAGGAAAAGGAACTTCTGACGTCCCCGAACAGACCGATAGTGTTGGCTGACAAAGTATCAGAGGATGTTTGCAGGAACATCGCACCGGGATTGGACAACATAGGTGTGTTCCTTCCATATACCGGGATGCACCATCTGCTCTTCGATTGTCTGCATCATGATGCCCTCATCATGACATCTGCCAACACACCAGGTGAGCCGATGATCCTCAATGACAGCGATGTCATGGAACTCGGTGCCGATGCGTATCTGCTACATGACCAGAGGATCATTAACCGTGCGGATGATTCCGTCGTCAGAATATACAAGGACAATACACAGTTCATCAGGAAATCGAGAGGGTTCATACCTTCATTCATCCCCGTACATCTGAAAGGATGTACGGTCGGCATAGGTGCACAGGAGAACCTGACCGGTACTGTGGCTTTCAACGGCAGGCTGTATTCCACCCAACACATAGGCAATGGGGAAGGGATCGGTGTAGCCGACTATCTCAGAACAGCCACGGACTCATTCATCTCATTATTCGGCTGTGAACCCACCGCAGTGGCTATGGATCTCCATCCTGGGTATGTCAACAGAAGATATGGAAAGGAGTTAGCGGAAAGGTACAATATACCTATAATCGAAGTACAACACCATTGGGGCCATGCCGCCTCATTGATGGCGGAGAACGATATCGAGGAATCGGTCGTTCTGTCCGTGGACGGGACCGGACACGGTGATGACGGACAGGCGTGGGGAGGCGAAGTGATGTATTCCGATCTGAAAGGATACGACCGTCTGGCACATCTCGAATACATTCCGTTGATCGGCGGAGAGAAGGCATTGTATGACATCAGGAGACTGAAGTTTGCCGTTGACTGCATCAACGGTGTCGATTCCCACATCTTTAATGAGAAGGACGGGGAGATAATGAGGAAGATTATGAGGAACAGCGTTTCCACATCCTCATTGGGAAGACTCCTTGATATCGTGTCCTACTCACTTGGAGTATGTGATCACCGCACAAATGACGGTGAACCCGCGATGAAATGCGAACCGTTATTGGCAAGAGGGAAGCAGATAGAAGGCTTCGATACCGAGACCGTGAACGGTGTAATCAAGACAGCCCATCTCTTCAAGGACATACCAAAAAATGCCAAAAAGGAAGATATTGCTTATTCCATCGTCAAGACTGTCATCGACGAGATGGTGAACAACGCCTGTGACGATGCCTTGAAAAGAGGTATAAACAGCATAGGGCTGACAGGTGGCGTCTCATACAACGGACCCATATGTAAGATGGTAGAAGACGCGGTCAAACAACGCGGCCTTACGTTCTACACACACGATAAGGTCCCCAACGGAGATGGTGGTATCTCTGTCGGTCAGGCGTACATCGCATTGAAACGGTTCGGATGATCATTCATCCTGCGGATGGAACGGACATATCTTACCGATGCATTCCTCGTTTCTTTCGGAGAACGGACAATACACATCCTTCGTTGGTTCCATTCTCACACCGAGTTTCTTCTCAACGTAGTCACATGCGTTGTAGATCGAGATGAATGTGTTCCTCTTACAGCATCTCGGACCGTTTATGGATGCCACTTTGGTAAGTGATGATGCCGTCATCATGTTGGTATCACTCCATGAATCCTTACTGTGCGGTGATGTCTTCGTGATGATGGAATAGAAGATCCCGGTACTTGCAGCTGCTCCGCAGTTACCACAGAGACCGCATATCCCGGGTTGGAACCATGATCCCCTCTTCTCGGCATCCCTCAACGCCTTATCTAGGTCGATGTCCCCTCCGCAATTCTTGTAGGCGGTGAGGAGACATGAAGCAACCATGATATGGTGTTGCATATCATGCATCCTGATG
>JAFSYZ010000100.1 GCA_017455785.1 Candidatus Methanomethylophilaceae archaeon | reverse complement strand
CCTCCTCTTCATTCGAAGACAACAGAGGATGGGGTGCGATAATCAGATCTCAAGATGTCGCCTCATATTATGAATCTGTTTTCAACGAGGATTTCAACGGGAAGAATGACATCTCGGAGTTCGAATCGATAAATATGCTCATATCTGTCAGCAATTACTATTCGACAACATATGCAGAGAATCTTCAATGGTTCCCGGCTGAGGTGTATCCTGTACTATCGCCTGATAACAGTTGGTCACAGATGCGCAGTCTGCTGACAGGGTCCGAGGAGTATATTTTCATCGAACAGTTGGATGTCTCTTACGATTGGATCAGCGATGACGATAATCCGTTGCAATGGATGATCAATTCCGATACTGAAATCGGAATCATTATGGACGGTTCATATGACAGTCCTGACGATGAGGTTGAGAAGGATTCATATGCATTGATGGAGGCATTGAATGATATCGATATTCCTGTGCTGATATCCGAAGATATTACTGTTCATAACAAAGGTGTGATTACTGACAATAAGGTGTGGATCGGTTCGGTGAATTGGACAGACAATTCTTTCCGCAATAACCGTGAGGCCGCAGTGATATTGGTCTCAGAAGATGTATCGGCCTATTTCAAAGAGCAGTTTCTCTTATTTTGGAACTCATTGGATATTGCCGATGATGGATTGACTGTCGCTTATCCTGATACTATCAGTTCCGGTCATGTTTTTCTGATGAACGTTCCATCTTCTATGGAAGGAAAGAACATCAAATGGATCATAGACGATTCAATTGAAAGAACGGGAACCAAGATAGCTTTGGAGCTTTCGGAAGGGAGTCACATCATAACAGTGATCGATGAGGATGATGGACTCACAACAACCGTCGAACTGCATGTTGGCAGCGCCGGGACATTCTGGGATCTCCCTTACGGTTATTATGTGGCATTCATTATCCTTATTTGTCTTGCAATCGTCAAAACGATCAAGCTGTTCAGGAGAAGACACAATGATAAGGGAGTACAGGCCAGAAGATTCAGATGAGCTGTATGCAATAGCCCTGTCCTCCTTGGACGAGATGTACGAACCCTCGGTCTTCTACTATTTCCACAGCCAATGGCCCGCAGGACAGATTGTCGCATGTGATTATGCCGGACATCCGATCGGATTCCTCAGTTCTACTAGGGTGAACAACAATCAGGCCAGGATAATGATGTTCGCGGTCCGTCAAGAATACCGTCAGCAGGGGATCGGACAGAGCATTATTGATAGGTTCAGGATGAATGCTGTTATGTCGGGTATCACATTCATAACACTTGAGGTCAAACCGTCGAATACGGCTGCTGTAAGGTTCTACAAAAGGAATGGTTTCAAGGAGACGAATATTCTCCCCCGCTTCTATCAGGACGGGGGAGATGCCATCCGTATGGATGGCCCGACGATAATGTTCAGTTGAACATGTTGTCGCCGAGATGTTCGTTCTCCATGTAGTAGTCGGACCTCTGCAGCTGTGAATCAGATAGATCCTTCGACAATCCCTTGGTGTAGGAACCGAACTTCTCCTTGATCTGATCCTCAGCAGGTCTTGAACGCTTGACCGCTTTCTTGATGTGCTCGGCCGTGATGGCGGGAGAACCGTCCATGACGGCAAGGTCTCCAGCGGCCCTGATCAATCCACCCAGTTCCCTCAGTCTGAGGGTGAGCGCATTCATCTGTTTGTCCTTCTTGGCACGGAGTCTGCCTTCGTTGACGATCTCCTCGACGGCTTCGATGGTCGCAGGGGGGATGTGTCCGTCCATTGCGATCTCCTGAGCCACGAATTGGGCGTACTTCGCCCTGTTGGTATCGGTATCCGGCATGGCCACATCCACTAAGACCTCGTAGCCTCCTCCGATTATCCTCGACCTCAGCGGTGACAGGATGTTCTCCAGGTCCTGTATGTTACATGCGGCGACGAGGATGAAGTCACAAGGTACGTGGTCGACTTTGACACTCGCACCGGCACTCTGCGGGTTCCTTCCTGCTATGGGGAACTCCTTGTCCTGCATAGCGGTGAGAATGAACCTCTGCAATGTTCCGAGATGTGAAATCTCATCGACGAAGAGCACACCTTCGTGAGCCTCATGGATCGAACCGGGGATCACCCTCTCATAGGCAGGTGTACCCAATCCCTGGTGTCCTCCGTAAGGATCGTGCCTCACATCTCCCAACAGTTCGGTCTCGGATGCACCCGTGGCAAGGACGAACGGGTCCCTGTCCAGTTTCACCAGTACCTTCTGTTTGGAGTTCTTGTCCATCTCCCTTCTCTTCTCCAGGGCCTTCTGGTCGAGCATGCGTATCTTATCTCCAGCACGCTCGAAGACTACGGTCTCCTCAGTACCGTCGGCCAGTGTCCTGGTGGTGTTCACCCTCTCCTTGCCGACGCTCATCTGGGGTATTGCTTGGAACATGTTGCCAAGGATGTCCCCGAAGGGGTTATTCTGCATCTGGCCCATGTCTATCTTGGATTTGCCGCAGTGTGGGCACGTGTTCTCTGTAGGCTGTGAGTACTGTCCGCAGTTCTTGCACACGTATCCGAGTTTCTCGGCCACGTGCTTGGGAGCTTTCTCGGGATCCAAGAGCTTGCCTGATGAGGCAGCCAATGAAGTGGACTCGTTCCTTATCTCATCCTCAGTGAGGACCTCGAGGAACGGCCTTTCGGGATTCTCCGGGTTGTGCGCCACCCTTACCTCAGATTTTGGTTTCGGTATCTGCATCGAGATGGCACGGGCTATCATCGACTTACCGGTACCCGGCGGTCCTACGAGCAGCAGGTGTCTGCGCTGTTTGGCGGCTATCTTGGCCAGCTCGATGGCCTCTTCCTGTCCCAATACGCGGTCGAGGGGATCATTCGGTATGAGGATCTCGTCCGTGGTCTCGAGGGACTTGACGTCCGCCCATATCTTGATTGCTTTCTTCTCTGTCATCAGTAGAGATCTTCCTTTGTCCAGATTGTGATGCTGGAAGGCATCTTGGAGATGTTGCCCTTCCTGGTTCCTACGACTGTTGATATTCCGTTAGCGGATGATACATCGAGAATCCTCTGGGAGATCACTCCATCGAATACGATGGTGGTGACACCTTCGGAATCTGCTTTGAGTGAATCAACAAGGTTCTTCACGGCGACCTCACGTACGATCTCACCATCGTTGTTGAGGATCTTGGCGTTGTGTGTGGATGCCATATCGAGCAGGAGGTCACGGAGTACCTGCTGTTCCGGTGACAGTGTCTTGGTCTGCCTGGCAGCATCCTTCTTCTTTCTGATGGAGGATTTGGGCTTCTCCTTTACCTCTTCTCCATCCGAGTCATCCTTCTTCTTCCTGGAAACCCTCTTCTTCTTGGGTTCCTCAGCTATGGGTTCCTCTTCAGGTTCCTGTACCGGGATCTCGACTGCAGGTTCCTCTACGACAGATTCATCGATGACGGGTTCATCAAAGGTCTCTTCAATGACTGGTTCCTCTTCAGGCTCTTCCCTGTGTTTGGGAGTCTCATCTACCTTCCTCTTGAACTTGTCGGCTGCATCGGAGTTGAAGCGGTCCTTCCTCTTCTCCCTGAGCTCGCGCTCCTTGAACTTCTCTCTCCTGTCCTCCCTGTCGGAGTTGCGGCCTTCCCTCTCGCGGCGCTCTTCCCTTCTGTCACGCCTCTCCTCTCTGGACTTGAACTTGGGCTCCCCCTCTTCCTCTTCACCGGTGAGCCTGTTCATCTCCATGTACTGGTCATAGGGGACCTTGTTACGGAGACATTTGGTCAGCTGCTTGGGGCTGAGCTCCTCGACCTCATGTGCACGGGGTGCCCTTGCGACGAAGTCCACCTCAGCTACCTGGAAGAGTTCCCTGAGGATGAGCTCCCCTCCTCTGTCACCGTCGACGAATGCGGTGGCGACCTTCTCTCTGGAGAGTTCCTGTACAGTCTCGGGGATGTTCGTTCCCTCGACAGCGATGGCATTCTTGATTCCTGCCTTCAGCAGGTTGAGGACATCTGATCTGCCCTCAACGATGATGATGGATTCGGAATCCTTCACGTTGGGTCCGGCAGGACAGTGGTCCTTACCGTATGTTGTTATCTCTTCAACCTGTATGCTCTGCCTGACGCTGTCAGTTATGTCGGATGATTTGCCCTTGCTCTGTTTTATGAGGTCGTTTAGAAGTTCCTTGGCCCTCTCGATGACCTGTTCCCTCTTTGCGATACGGACGTCCTCTATTCCGAGCGTCTTCATACTCGCTTTGCAGGGACCGACACGGTCGATGGTCTCCAGAGCTGATGCGAGGATGGCTGTCTCGACCTGATCGAGACTGGATGAGATGTAAACGAGTCCCTCGGACTTACCGCTTTTGGACTGTACCTCGACCTCGATCCTTCCGATCCTGCCGGATTTCTGGAGGTCACGAAGGTCGAGCTCGTCACCGAGAAGACCTTCGGTCTGTCCGAAGATGGCACCGACGACATCGGGTTTCTCCACGATACCATCGGCTGTCAGTTTTGCTTTGATCAGATATTTAGTTGCAGTTGGATCTATGTTATTCGTATGAATCCTCTCCTTGAGGCAGAGGAAACTACCGTATCTACTACTCGATACCCTGCGTCTTCGGCCGTTATACAGGTTACCCTACGCCATAGCGGCCCTTACGGAATCCCATCCCGTGTTGTGCCGACCGAGTCCATCCCCGGACCTTAAGGTCGGTCTTGTTGACTTGTCCTCTTGAGGACGTTAATCGTGATAGTGATCAGTGAATCGAGGATACTGTCGTCTCCTCTGTTGAGCGGATAGACCGTATATAATATAAATATATCCGCATCCTCGCTTCGAGTACCTGTACTATTTGTACAGTATGCTCAGAGACGTATCTCGTTGATCGTACCATGGATGCGGAAGTAGTTGGCCAATGAAGGGTCGCATGTGAACATGATGACCTGATTCTCTCTTGAGAAGTCATAGATCGCTTTACAGGCAGCTTCTTTTCTATCGAGATCGAACCTGACCAGGATGTCGTCCATTATCATGGGCATCCTCTCGTTACCCATCTCCTGGGCCAAGGCCATCTTCAGTGAAAGGTATACCTGGTCCCCAAGGCCGGCGCTCCACTGGTTGGAGGTCTTGGATGAGCGGTTGTCCCTCACTGCGATCTCATTGTTCGCCGGATCGTTGTCGAGGCGGTATCTGCCGTATGTCATAGTCTCCAGATACTGGTTCGCCGTCTTGACCACAGATGGCTGGAGATCGGAATAGAAGTGATCGCAGGCCTCATGAATCATCGCATTGGCGATGTTGTAGACGGCCCATTCCCTCAGGGCCTCCTTCATACGTGCCTCGGCATTCGACTTCCTGTTCTGAAGTTCGAACAGCTCATCATCCTTCATGATGTTGTCCATCTGTATGGTCAGCTGTCCGATCTGCTGGCTGAGTTCCTCAGTGTCGTCATTCAGACCCTCGACATCGACTCCTTCGTCATCGGTGAGGAATGACCTCAGCTCAGTCAAAGATACTCCGGATGAGGATTCGATGGTCTCTTTTATGGTGTTTATCTCCCATGTCACGGAATCGTAATTCAGTTTGCCCTCACAGGCTTCGTAGAGTTCATCCTCCGATCCGTATTTTTTGAGGATGGAGCTCTTCTCCTTGGTCTTGGACTCTATAGAATCCTTGATGTTCTGGATACGCTGTGCTTCTACTTCGTCGACCAATGCCTGCTGTAGCTTGTCATATGTCCTGTTGACTATGGTGTCTATATCGCCGTCGACATCAAGTGAATGTCCGATTGGGATGGCCTTCCTCTCATAGAGGGAAATCTCTGCTTCCATCCTCTGTTGCTGCTGTAGCAGATCGGATCTTTCTTTGTAGAGGTCCTTCATCTTCTGCAGATCAGTGGCCAGGGTCACAGCCTCTTCAGGCGTGGTATTGTTCGGATATCCCTCGCTCATAATCTAATCGTTCCAATCGAAGGATTCCTTCGCTTTTTTGAGATTCAGACGGGGGATAAGGAATGCGAACAGTATACCTAGTATCCCGATGCCGCCCAGAGCGAAACCGATGACCGGGGAGCCGATGTTGATGATATTGGAGATGAATAGAACACCTATGATTATCAACAGAATGCTTACGCCGCCTATTATCATGATGGATTTGTCATCAAACCCTCCCTTGTTGCTGTCACGTCTTAGGGCACTCTTGGCCTTCTGTACTATTGGGGCACCGGTTCTGACGGCCATGGCCTCGTCGATGGTCCATCCGGTATCCTTCTGTATGCGGTCGAGATCTACACCGATATCCCAAACCTTATCCTTCAGGTCAGAGACCTTATTCTGTTTGGAATGATAATCCGTAAGGCCTCTGTACATCTCCTCGATCTCATCCTTACGTGACAGTACCACTGCCAGGTCCTTATCGTCGATGACGGTGTCCGGCAGTTGATCCTTGAGTTCCTCGATGGATTCCTTAAGGTTGTCGTATCTGACCTTGTCCTCGGTGTTCACTGAAGCGAACTCCTCCAACTTGGCCTTTCTCTCCTCAAGTTCCTCCATTTTTTTGAGGTTCCCGGATTGTGCTCTCATCATCTTCTTTTTGAGCCTCTCGTTCTGACTGGCCTCGACAAGGGTCTTGTTCTCGTTGACCTTGCGTTTAAGTTCCTCACGTTGTGTGAAAAGCTCCTCGTATTGATCCTTTGATTCGTTGATCTCGGCGATCTGCTTGTCGATCTCCTTGATCTCTTTATTACAGGCACCGATTATCTTGTTCTCTGTGAGGCGGTCCCTGTTCATAAGTTGAGATATCCTGTCATTGATATCCTCTGTGATCGTAGGTATGTTGTCCCCGCCGGGGATGGTCATGAACCTGCTCCTGAATTCCCCAGATGAGATCAGTTTGCTGTTAACCAACTGCTCAAGGTCCAGACCGTAGAGTGCACGGTATGTGTCCGCATCAAGACTTGTGAACTCCTCCGCAACAGTCCTCTTTCCGCTGACCTCGAAGATCTTCTTCTGTTCCCTCTTCAGCGTCCTCTCCTCGCCGTTATCCATAGCGATGGATATGGTACCTGAATCGGTCTTGGCGGATCCGGGGTATTTGGAGACTCTGATAGGAAACAGTGTGCTCCTGATGAATTCAGTTATGGTGGATTTACCGGCCTCGTTGGGTCCGTATATGATGTTGATCCCATCATCGAGTTCACCTGAATGCCACTGGTTCACAGTACCGAAAGAATCGATGTCGATCCTTTTGATCTTCATCTCTCAGCCTCCATCATCTTATCGACGACAAGATACATCGAATCCCTGACGATCTCCCTCAGTTCTTCATCAGTGAACTCCTCGAACTTGTCCCTTAGGTTCTCTGCGGTCTGCGTGGTGCAGATCATCCTCATTATATCTGCGCGGTCGTACTGTTCTATCCTCTTGCCGAAATTCAGAACGGCTGAGATGAAATCACCCGTCTCCTTCCTGGAATCTATATCTATATCCGGGACAGTGGATACCTTTGTGGATACCACAGTGCACCCGGTGGATGCCTCGATGATTTCGGTTATGCTGTCGCCTTCAAGCCTCAATACGGCATCGAGCGAACCTCTCCCTTTGAATGTAACCGTCAGCATGGATCCCTTCTCAATCCCGGGGACTGATCCGAGTACCTTCCTCAGGTCGTCGAATCCCGTTATGTCATAGGTTACCGGCAGCCACTGTATCTCCCCGGTCCTGACGAACTTCATATCCGAGACCCTGTCATCTGTCACGGTCACTACGTAAACGCCCTTCTCACCTGTCTCCTTAGGACTCATACCCTGAGTGTTTCCTGAGTAGACCACATGCGGGTACTCGTTGAGGATATCCCTTTTGTGTATGTGCCCCAATGCCCAGTAGTCTATATCCGATTTGATAAGGTTCTTCAGTTTGCACGGTGCGTAGTCGTTTTTCTCCGAAGCACCATCAACATTGCAGTGGAATATGCCTATTCCGAAGTTTATGGATTCCTTCTTCACCCCTACTGTGGGATCGGTATCCGGTGAATCCGCAGAGAATGATGTGCCAATTATCTCTGCCAGACATCTGCCGTTCTTCTCGATGGTACGATGAACGACCTGTTCGGGGAAAACATATGCATTCTTCGGAAGCGGAATCGAGGATTCCCATTTCCTTTTGGTATCATGATTACCGTATACGATGAAACAGGGAACTTTCATAGCAGCGACGGCGTCACAGAACTTTACGCGAGTAAGGGGTGTTTCGCTCTCGCTGTCGAAGATATCACCGGATATGATCACGAAATCCACCTTCTCCTTCTTCACGGTGGAAACGATCTTATCGAGTGCATTGAAGACTGAATCCCTCAGCCTCATCCCCAGCTCCGGATCGTTCTTTGAAATGCCGACGAATTCGCAGCCTAGGTGCAGATCTGAACAGTGCATGAATCTGAAGGATTCTCCCATGAGCGGAGGTATGTGTTTCGATGTATATACTTACTTTCAACTCTGGTCGTAGAGT